>JBNKOV010000342.1:0-5964 GCA_050294955.1 Holophagae bacterium | reverse complement strand
GGATTTGGAGGCCGTGAATCTGGAGCTAAAACAAGCCCAACAGGATTTGTCGGTTGCCGCGCATCGGGCCGGCATGGCGGAGGTGGCTTCCGATGTGCTGCATCAGGTGGGCCATCTTCTGAATTCAATGAATGTGTCTCATACACTGGCGTTTGAGTCTACCCAGGCGCTTCGCTCGGATCTCTTGCGGAAGCTGGCGCTCCTGGTGGATAACTATAGATCCAATCCAGGCGCGTTCTTTAGGGAAGATCCTCGGGCGGTCCATATCTACCAGATGCTTGTGAAGCTGGCAAGCAGTATCGATAAGTCGAAACGACAGAATTTGAATGAGTTGGACAAAATGGGGGCTCTGATTGCGCAGATTAAAAGCGTTCTGGCGAATTATCGCGACACGACCGAACCGGAATGCTTACGGGAAGATGTGGACCTGTCTCAGGTGGTGAGCGAGTCGCTTTCTATCGAGGAGGAACGGCTTGACAAGGCTGGAATTGAGGTTGTTCTGGACCTGGAGCCGGTGCCGCCTCTTTCTCTGCCCAGAAATAAGCTGAGCAATGTTTTGAGACGGCTCATCCGAAACGCGGAAGAGGCCATGTGCAATCTTCCGGAAAACAGGAATCGAACCCTGGTCATTCGAACGGGTGAAGAGGATCATCGGGCCTGGCTGGCGGTGGAGGATAGCGGTGATGGTTTGCCGGAATCCTCTGCGCAACACCTCTTCCGCCACGGCTACTCGCTTAAGGGCGCCCAAGGCGATGGCCTGCATTACAGCGCAAACGCCATGGCGGAAATGGATGGGGAAATTCGGGCTGAAAATAGGAAAGACGGGCCAGGGGCTCGGTTTACACTGCGTTTCTTGGAGAAAAGCTCGTAAAGCGAAGTGATGGAAATCACAAATTAATATATTTACATAAGCCATGAGTCCAGTCATGATCAGCATATAAATGTTTATAAAGAAACCCCATTACCGGACATGATTTTTTTCACGTCATAAAGGCATGAGAAATTGGTCCGTTTTTTTTACTTGTGCCATTTAAAAATTATTTGTAGGATCAGTTGTTCCCGTTCGAAGAGGAGTAGAGCATCTCCTTTACTTGGTACATGAACTTCAGAATTCACCACTCGTCGAATTAGGGAACGCGCGGATGAATAATACTGTAATCTGTCCCTAATTGCTTGCATTTCATAGAATTGACGTGGCTCGTCGTCTTTGATTGTTTATTGGGACACCCCCCATTCATTCACGCTATCGGAGGCATGACCCTCCATTGGCAGGTCGTTTCAATCGACCATGCCGTGGCATGCCTATTGTTCAACAACCCACTCAATTAAATTACCCAAAATATCATTTCGGAGGAACTGAATGACTTTAGTTGCTAATGGGTCTAAGTGTGTTTTAACAGCACTTTTTACCCTGATTTTTACTGTGTCGGCTTTTTCAGCAACCGACATTTCCAAGATAGATCCCCTACTTCAAAGGGAAATGGCGAACTTCAACCTTCGCTCTAAGAGCGGCGAAGCTGTTGAGAAACAGGATCTGCGCATTATTGTTCACATGAACAATGCGGGCCGGGCCAGTTTTGCCACGGTTCGCTCTGAGGACGCGCGCTCAATTGTGGCGGAAAACGTGGCTAACGCCCAGAATGAATTTCTGACAACCCTCAGAAACCGTGGTCTTTTAGCTGACCAGGGCGCCCGCGGCGCGGGTCGCGCTCAAGAAAGCAGCCTGAAGATCGTGATGATGATGGACTACCAGTACGCGGTTGTTGGCACGGTTTCCGACACGGCCACTATTGAATCGCTCGCTGCGATGCCCGATGTGCGTCTGATTGAGTATGACAAGCTGAATAAGCTATTTACAGTAGAAGGTCGGGGCCTGGTGGGCTCTGACACTGCAGAAGCTGCGGGCTACGGCGGCGGCAATGTAGGCGTTGCGGTGATCGATTCTCAATTCGACCTGCTGCACCCCGAACTGGGCGGCAGCACCAGCCTGCCCAACGGCATTGTGTATGACGGCAATAACTTTTCCGATCCGGGCGTGACGATCCACTCCCAGAGTTTCAACAACTGCTACCACGGCACGGGTACGGCGTCTATTGTGAAGCGCTATGCTCCAGACAGCGACATCTATGCGCTGACCGTGTTCCCCAACGCCTATGACTCAGTGATTGCAGATGCGATCAACTGGTGTGTCACCAACAAGAATGGCTCCAATGGCGGCGCCCCAATCAAGGTGATCAGCATGTCTCTGGGCGGCGGTCAGTATTCCGGAACCTGCGACTCAGGCCTGATGCACGATGCAGCGGGCACGGCGCTTTCCAACGGCATCCTGGTTTTTGCGGCGTCCGGCAACGATGGATGGACCAGCAGCATGGGTTCGCCGGCCTGCTCCAGCAATGTGATCTCCATTGGCTCGGTTTGGGATGAGAACAATGCGAACTATACGCCTTTTGGCCCAGCTAACTGTAGTGATTCCAACCGTCAAGTGAACGAGAGAACCTGTTACTCCGACACTTCTTCTGTGCTGGATCTGTACGCGCCTTCTGAAGAAGTGATCTGCGCACAATGCGGCGGCGGAACCTGGGCGCTGGGCGGCACCTCTTCGGCCTGTCCTGCAGCGGCTGGCATGACAGCCCAGTTTTTGTCTGCGGCTTCTTCCTATGCAGGGGATAAATCCGGACTGGTTAGCCTCTATCAGTCAACGGGCGTTCAGGTTATCGGCGATACATCGAAACGGCGAATCGATCTGATGGCGGCCATTAACAGCGCAACCGGCGGTGGCGGCGGTGGTTCTTCAACTTTGGAAGACGGCGTAACCCAGAACCTTACGGTCGCCGGCGGCGCAACCGAAACCTACACGATCAGTATTCCCGCAAACGCCAGCAATCTGGTGGTCACACTCACCGGCTCTGGCGATCTGGACCTGTATGTTAAGGACTCCGCGATCAATTGGCCCTCTGAACAGGGTTCTCACAATACATCCACCTTTAAAGCGCCCTATGCCTCCGGCTCTTCCGAATCGGTGACCTTTCCGAGTCCGGCTCAGGGAACCTGGCACGTTCTGGTTCATGGCTATCAGGCTGGAAGCGGTACGATTACAGCGAGCTGGGATGTATCCGGCGGTGGTGGCGGCGGCACGCCTCAGTGGAATTATGTGACACTGGTGGAACAAACCCCGCATAACTACGGCAACAACAAAACCTATGAGTTTACCTACCAAAAAGCTGGAGCCTCTCAGGTTGCGGTTCACTTCACCACGCTTAACACGGAAGCGAACTACGATTTCCTGAGAGTCTATGATGAGAACAACACCCTGGTTTACACGGAAGACGGCAATCTCATCAGCGGCGGTTCGGGTTCTGCGTTCGGACGCACCGACGGCTGGCTGGTGGTTTCGGGAACCAAGATTCGCGTGGTTCTGACAACCGACGGCAGTGTTACTCGCTATGGGTATCTAACGGATCAGGCTGGTTATTATCAGTAGATTCTGATTATGAACGGATTTTGGAGGGGAGCCGATTCGGCTCCCCTTTTTTATGGGCTACAAGGGTTTTGGGAGTTGGCCCAGCTCAGTTGCGCGCTTTATTTTGATGGGTTTTGTGGTATGCTTCTTTCGCCAGCCGATTTCTTTTGAAACTTTTACGATACAACGGCGTCTCCCTTTCGAATTCGGTGTTTTGAGGTTGTCAACCTTGCAGGAAACCATGTTAAAAACCACCAACCTTATTGTTGCCCACAAGCAAGGGGACCCCCGTGCTTTCGAAATGCTGCTTGAGGATTTTAAAGGCGATCTTTGGGGGTATCTGGTGAATCGGGTCCACGGGACCCATGACGCGGAGGATCTGTACCAGGAGATCTGTATGAAAGTTTTGAAGAATATGGGGACGTTGCGCGAGCCAAGCCGGTTCCGGTCATGGCTCTTTGCGATTGCCGCCAACGCAGTGCGTTCCTTTTTTCGCGCCAAGCCAAACCATGTTTTCGAGGAGGAACGAGACGCGCTTAAACTGCCGTCGCCCAACGCTTCCGCCGACAACAATCTGGTGCGAAAGCAGCAATTGCTGCAATTGAGGCGCTGTATTCACGCACTGCCCGAACGGGATCGGGAGGTTCTTCTTCTCGATGTGATGGCCCAGCTCCCTCAACAGGATATTGCCGGGAAGATGGATTTAAACCTCAACACCGTAAAGACCATTATTCGACGCTCCAAGATTAAGCTGGCTCGAATGATGGCGGAGGTTGCACATGACTGAGAAGCTGACGATGGCGTATCTGGAGACGCTTTTAGAGTCAATGGAGCCTGCTGAAATCAGGGAGCGGTTTTCCGATGAATTGCGCGAGAATCCATCATGCGAGGCAATGCTGAGCGCATTTGAATCCATGGAGACTGACCTGCTGGATTTGAAGTCGTTGGATCAGCCGCCACACTTTAGGAAACCCGGCATCATGGCCCACCGCCTCAAAATCTGGTCTCTGCCGCTTGCGGCTGTGCTTTTGCTGGGCCTGCTTTGGGGCTATCGATTTATGCAACAGGAATCGTTGACGTTGAACCCTGAGGCAGATAGGGTCGCCGTTCAACCCGAAACCTCTGATTCGGTTGCCGATGACGCCCTTGTTTTGGAAGATCGAGGTATGGAAAGAGGGTTTGCGGAGGTTGCTGAATCGCCTGAGCCAGCGAAGGCTGAAGCTATTAGACCCATTGATTCTGTTGAAAAAAAGGAAGGGGCCGCCGAAATAGCGGAAAGCAAAGACAAGGAATTCAGGTCAGTAGCCCGCCAGGAGGCGGAGCGGGACGATGCGCCGAAGGCCCTGGCAGTGGAACAATCCGTTGCCGTAGATCTACCGCAGCCCAAGCGAGCTACTGCTGCGCCAAGCCCTGTGGTGGAGCCGAATGTTCCAATAGATGAGGATTTTGCCAATGAGGCCATTGCCGAAACTGCGGCTTCCGCCCCTCCTGTCCTTGAAGAAGAGGTCTCCATGGAGCGGGATGCGTTGCCGCTCGAACGGAAAGAGGCCAGAAAGAGCAATGGGGAAAGCGGCGCCATTGCAGGGTTGAAGAGCAAGAAGAACCTGGCTAAGGCTCTTCTGAACCCGGGCGACGCCTGGCTTTCCAGCTTCGCGTCGGCCTGGAATGGCGGCAAGTCGTTTCCCAACCATTTGTTTGCCCAGGATGCGGCCTCAGACTGGTCCCTGCTGGGAGAATCTGCAGATACTCTTGCCGCTCTGGAGCAGGGCTGGAACGAGATGATGGGAGATGATAAAAATGGGACCCTTTCCTTTGGTTCTGCCAGGGAAATAGACGGCTGGTGGGTGGCGACATGGCGCGGCAAGGGATCCGGGTCTCTGAAGCTGCGGCTAGACAGCGAGGGCAGATGTGTGTCCATCCTCCAAAACCCGTAATCCCCGTTTATGCCTTGTGGAGAACAGGGGCTTGGTTCAACCCCTGTTCTGGGTTCAAATCAGGCTCCATTACCAGGGTTCACAGTAATGGCAGATGGAAATCATGGTGGGACAGATGGCCCTGGTCTCGTAGATGGAGCCGCCCTTAAGTTTCTTGGCGCCTTCAATAGTAACGAAACTCTTGACCTTCAATTGAACCAGATCGATTTTTTTCTTCATTTCCTACTCCTTGAGTTTGAGATATCAGCCCACCGGACAGACGTAGTTCACTCCTGATCCCCCACGAGCTGACTGCGGCCAACCATGTGAGCTTTCAATAGCTTATACGCCTCCACCGGCGGATTGATCAGACAAAGCCGTTGCATTGCCCGCCATGTCCGAAATGCCCTGGCGGGTTGTCTGAAATAGGAAGATGTGGGGCTCCGAGCGTGGCCCGGACCGGTTTACAACAGGGAAAATGGCAGCCTGAATTGGAGGCGGCCGACATCAGAACAGGCGTCACCCACTGGCTCTGGTTTCATAAAGAAACGCGAATGAGCGGTAGAAGCGCCTGCTTAAACCGCTCATTTC
>JBNKOV010000341.1:0-5968 GCA_050294955.1 Holophagae bacterium | reverse complement strand
AGGCACCATTTCACCGATAGAGTTCCAATCGGAGACCACAAAGCCCTTGAACCCCCACTCCCCTTTTAAGATGTCCCGTTGAAGATGGATGCTGGCTGTGGCAGGTACGCCGTTGATCTCATTAAAGGCGTTCATGACGGTTGCCACGCCGGCGTCAACAGCGGCCTTGAATGGTGGTAAAACCACATTTCTTAGAGTATGTTCAGAGATATCGACCGTGTTGTAATCGCGGCCCCCTTCAACAAAGCCATAGGCCGCAAAATGTTTGGCGCAGGCAGCCAGGGTGTCCTTCGCGGAAAGATCGGCGCCTTGGAAACCCCGAACCCGAGCAACGGCGGCCACAGACCCCAAGTAGGGATCCTCCCCTGCCCCTTCCATTACACGGCCCCATCGGGCGTCTCTAGAAATATCCATCATGGGCGCAAAGGTCCAGTGTAAACCTGCTGCGGTTGCTTCGGTTGCAGAGACCCGCGCTGACAATTCCATGGCCTCAGGGTCCCAACTGGCCGTTTCGGCGAGGGGAATGGGGAACATGGTCTGATATCCGTGAATGACATCGAACCCAAAGATCATGGGGATGCCAAGACGGGAGTTTTCCACCGCCAACTGCTGAGCCCGCCGAGTTTCCTCTGCTCCACAGACATTCAACATGGAGCCCACATGGCCCATGCGAATATTCTGCATTCGTTTTATGCCCGCATCGTCCTTGGGAGGCGGCCCGGTTAAATCAAAAGTGCTGCTGTATTGGTTTAATTGACCGATCTTCTCTTCCAGGGTCATCTTTCCAATGAGGGCGTCAATGCGCTTATCCCCATCTCCTGGCCCGACCGCAAAAAGGGCTGGCGCGGCGCAGACCATTAGGGCCGACACCAAAATAGTGGTGAAGTGTCTCATGGGCTCTCCAAGTTTTGATTATAATCTAATTTCAGGAAGATTTGGGAACCGACCATGCAAACTCGACGGTTCTAGTAAAAAGGCGCCCAAGAAGGGCGCCTGATGATGGTGATTAAAAGTCGTATGAGACTCGAAGCCCATAGGATCTTGGCATGCTGAAGCTGCCTTTTGCGACGCCCTCAGCAGCGCCGCCCCAGTACTGAACCACCTCATTTGTAAGGTTGTAGCCGTAGAACTCAAGCGCCCAATCACCGTGATAATAACGGATGCCCGCATTAAAGGTAGAGAAGGCCTCGCGCTTGTCATCGGTGTATTTAGTATCCTCATCGGGAATCGCAAAGTTCAGGTCGTCCACATGCTTTTCCACGTTCCAAATCGTCAGATAGGAATCGTCTTCCCAGTGCATGGTGGCCCAGGGCACTATGGCGCCTGCACGGGCCAGTTTAAAAGTATGCTCCACATTCAAATGGAGTTTGATGGGCGGTGAGACGGCCAGTTCATTGCCTTTAAGGTTCACTTCCAAAAGCTCATTGGTTGGGTCGATGGATTCCTCGTATTCGATGCCGAAATAGGATACTGCGTCATAATTCCACTTGGTAATCCAATCCTCCGAAATTTCGGTATCCAGAGATGACAGATATCCGTAAATTCTGCCGCCAGCCCATGGAACCCAGTCGTATTCAAGTTCCAATCCCTGGATCTTGGCACCTGGCACGTTTTGGGTGTAATAGGCGACAATGGGCGCGGTCACCCAACCGAAAACCGGTTCGCCATTATCGTCGAGAATGGGCCGGTTGTCACTGGTTAGAAGGGCCTGCCATCGGTCTGTAAATGCAATAGCGCCAACGGATGCATATTGCATGGACTCGTAATCGGAGTAGAAATATGCGCCTCTCAGGTTGAGTCTTCCGTTCAAAAGCTTGCTTTTGAATCCCAGCTCAAGGGTTGTTACCTCTTCGGGATCGAAGCTGGTTCGAATGTTCAACTCCTCACCGGTGCGGGGGTTCACTTCATGGAACACGTCTCCGATGCCGCCAGACTTGAAGCCAGTAGCCAGATAACTGTAAATTAGAGTGTTAGCGCTCAAATCATAATCGAGACCCAATCGCCAGTCGTCATGATCCCAAGAACCTTTATTATCGTTGCTGCTGAACTCGGGGTATACGGCGCGACTTTCCCAGGCATCTGTAGGCAGAGCATTTAAAGCGTTCCGCTCCCACCAGCCAGGGGCCACGCCATTGTCGTTCGTACCCACCCAGGTGCGGCCTCCAACATCCTCTTTAGTCTCATCGCTATGACGAAGCCCGAGGGTGAGATGCCATTGATCGGTAAAGGAATACGTGCCTTGAGCAAAAACGGCCCAAGAATCGGAAGAACGATCGGGCTGATCCCACAAAGGCTTGTCGTTGATGGGGTTGTCATAATAGCCCAAAGTTGAGGTCTTCTCGTGGAACATGTTTGCGCCCGCAATCCAGTTAAACTTTTTATCCCCATAGGATTGGAGTTGCGCTTCATGCATCCAGGATTTAGAGCCAGTTCCGGGAAGGAAGAACATGGCTCCGTCCCAGGCGTTCAAGCTCTGCTCCATGTCCTGAGCCGATTCCCTATCCTGATCCTCCAATCCGGCAAGGTAGACGAAGTTCAAATTGTCGTTGATCTTCCAATCCACCGACGTTCGAACATATTGGATATCCAGAAACAGACGACCCGGTACGTTCACAACAGCCTGATAGGTATCGTCTTCTGGAAATAGATTGGCCCCATCGTTGGTGCCGATAACAGCTCCATTTTCATCACGAACAGGCCTGCCTCTCAATTTCTCAACATTCACAAGATCGATTCCGCCAGCGCTGTCATTCCGAAACTTTTGATAGCTCAGGTCGAGAGTCAACTGATCACTTGGAATCCAGCGAGCGCTAACGCGATAGGCGTACTCGTCCGCATTCATGTAAAAATCGTCTTCATCGGCCTTCACAAGCTCCCTCACGGGATAACCGCCATTGGCCCAATCAATCCACCAATTGGAGTGCTGCGTCCTTGCGAATCCATCTGCACTGTTGATGGCGTCCGCTTCACTGACCAAATCCGCGATATAGCGCTGGTCATACTGATTGGGATCCCAATAACCGTCCAGATAAGAATCCCGCTCAAAGTAACGACCGGCCACGCGAATGGCAAACGTATCGGAAAGAGGCATATTGAACATGCCCTGCACTTCTCGGGCATCGTAATTGCCTGGCGACAAGGTCACCTTGCCATCAGGCCCGCTAAAGTCGGGCTTAGCGGAAATGATGTTAATACTCCCCACTGTGGAGTTGCGGCCAAAAAGCGTGCCTTGTGGACCCCGAAGCACTTCAACTCTTTCATTATCAAACATGAGGCCCAAAATACCCTGCATTCTTGGAGAGTAGATGCCATCGAGATGAACCCCTACCGACGGGTCGCCCAACTCGGTCTCATTGGTGGAGCGGACACCGCGCATGGAGATAATTGGCGTTGATTGCCCATTGATGGTGGCAATATCCATGTTGGGAACCATATTACCGAGATCCCGCACATTTTGGACGCCCTGTTGATCCAGATCCTCCTGATCAAAGGCGCTCACTGCAATGGGCGTCTTCATGAGTTCGGTTTTAACACGTGTCGCAGTAACCGTAAGTTCTTCAAGAACATTAGGGGCCTTCTCCTCTTCCTGCTTCTCTTTTTCATCCTTAACTTGCGGCGTATCTTTGGGTTTTGAATCTTGACTTTGGGCAAAAGAAAAGCCCATGCTCAGTATGCAAAGTAAAAGCATGCATAGTATTCGACTAACCTTCATTTAAATTTCCTCCCCTAAAAACGTGCTTCCCATCCATCGTCAAAGCAGACCTTTTGAGCATGGACGGCGCGAAAAAACAAGACTGTTCCCCTGATAATTTGCAGGATAGAATGTGAACCATCCAACAAATAACCCAGTAAACGGGATGAATAACAGCGCTGTCAATTATGACTCCACATTTCCTCATTTGTGATTTAGAATCTAGGGTTGTCACCCAAATTACTTCTCACCAACCTTATTTTACTCGGGTTAATGGGCTGTTTTGGGATCTGGAACCCCTCATCCGCAACGCGTGATAATGAGGATCGCCTGAAAACCAGTGTAAGACTCCAAATATCCATGTGTCAATGCCTAAATTTAAAGATCTGCTTTAAAAGGGGCCAAGAGTTAGCGATCAGAGCCGCTCAAGACAGGGGAAAGATGTCGTAAAATCATTGTGCAAGTTTATGATATCTATGCAGTTTTCTTTTTTTAAAGATTGTGCGCTGTCGCCCGGGAAGATGAAGATATGGGCAGGTAAAAAAAGTGAGAAACAAACAAAATCGCGCCTGATTTTCAGGTATCAAGCCCTAAGGAGCCCCCTCAATCAGGACGTCCTCCCGTATTTCACTGGCCAGGTACCGGGTGGGCGACACCCCGTATTTGGCTCGGAACGAGGTGGAGAAGTGACTCGAATTGCTGAATCCCACCGCCTTGGCAATATCTGCAATAGCGCCAGATTTCCGCTTCAGAAGTTGAGCGGCTCGTTGGAGTCTGAAATTCTTGATGAAGTCGGAGGGTCCCTTTCCTGTAATCAAAGCGAACCGACGGTTCAACTGGCGACGGCTCATTTCCATTTGCTCCGCCAGTTGGGGGACGCCAAAACTATCTTCGCCCATGTTCTTTTCAATGAGCTGGGCCGCTTTTTTTATGAAAAGCTCGTCTTCTGAGGCAACAGGGACGTCTACGGGCTCCAGAAGCACTTTTTTGCTGTATCTTTTCCGAAGGCCGCGCCTGGACTGAATGAGATTTTCGACTCGCGCCAGCAGTTCTCGCGGCTTGAATGGTTTGGTGACAAAATCGTCGGCCCCGATTTCGAGAGCAGCAATTTTTGCATCGTCGGCAGCTTTGGCAGTGAGTAAAATGACGGGCAACTCGGCTGTTTTGCCATTGCTTTTGATCATTTTACAAAAATCCAGACCATCAATTCCTGGCATCATGACATCACTTAACACGATGTCTGGGAGATGCTTGGACAAGATCCCCATTGCCTCTTCCGCCGAGGCCGCCTCCTTCACATCGTAGAATTCGGCGAGATGGGCTTGGATATAAAGCCTCACATCCTCGTGATCCTCCACCAGAAGCACCACAGGCCGTCTTCTAAAGGTTTCTGCATCAGCCGCCTCTATCTGGGGCTGGCCCTGATCGGAGCTAATGGAGGTTACGGCTTCAGGATCGATCTTATGGTGTAAGGCATGAGAAGGCTGGGAATTCAGTTCATGCAGAACTCCGGGGTTTTGGCCTTGTTCAAAAGCAGGCGCCATGGGAAAAATCACTTGAAACTCAGTCCAATAGCCCAATTCACTCTGCACTAAAATATCGCCGCCGTGGAGCCTAATCAACTCCCGAGAAAGGGATAACCCAATGCCAGAACCAACGGTCCCAGGGCCTGAACTTGCCTGATAGAAACGATCAAAGACAAAGGGTATTTCGTCCGCTGGAATGCCTTCCCCCGTGTCCTTCACGCTAATCACAACATTTTCTCCTTCAGAGGCTGCTCCAACAAGAACCTTATCTCCCGCCGAGGTGAATTTAAAGGCATTAGACAATAGGTTGGCCAGAACTTTGCTCATATGGTCTTTATCAAAATGGGCCAATATTTCCACTGTGGGTTCAGAGATAATCAGGCTTACCCCTCGTCGCTCTGCAAGTGATAAGAACAGCCCAACCTGCTCTTTCACAAATATTCCTATATCCCCCTGCTGAAAATGGGTTTTCATGCGGCCAGCATCCAAACGGGATACATCCAACACCTGATTGATGAGATCCATCAATCGACTCATATTGCTCAAAGCCGTTTGAACCTGCTCGCGAGCCAAATCCGATAATTCTCCAAACCGCCCCGCATTCAGATCCTCTAAAGGACCTACCGTGAGTGTGAGCGGGGTGCGAAACTCATGGGAGACATTGGTGAAAAAACGGGTTTTAAATTGATTAAGCTCAATGAGTTCACGGGTCCGTTCGTGTACTTTTTTGTCAAGCGCTTCATTCAAGGCT
>JBNKOV010000340.1:0-5969 GCA_050294955.1 Holophagae bacterium | reverse complement strand
TTTTCCATGAGTTACCGCTCCAATTTGATATCCCCTGTGAGAAGTTGGAGATAAATTACGCTTACCCGGACTGGTGGGAAATCCGGATCAAGGAAACAGGGCCGGGGCAGACCCCCGCATTCAAGACCGTCGCCAAACCAGAATTTAAGAAAAAGTTCCTTACCTATTATGCCGAGAACGTGGAGGTTGTGGTAGATGATGAACCCTACTCTCCATTCTATAAAGAAATGGCGAATAGCCTGGTCTTGAGCATCGTTGATCTGAAACTGGGGGAAATTAAACATACAGCGCCAGATAGCTGGGTTGCAATGGGTTTGGCCTATAAGGAGCTGGACAGAATTAAAGGACAAAAGCCTGGCGATAAGGTCCACAAAATGGCCAAAAAACTTACCAAAGACCTGACGACCAAGGTGGAAAAATTAGCTGCCATTAATCGATTTGTCCAAAAAGAAATTGAGCTTGTGGAAGATGGTGACTACGAAAAGAAGTTGACCAAAGCACTTTCCAGTAGAAAGGGCGACCACATCACCAAGCTATATCTAGCCAAAAGGATGGCTGAAGCCCTGGATCTTCGAGCTGATATTCTCCTGATCCACTCTGCTGAAGACGGTTACTTCGATCCGAAATTTTTTGACTCGCGCCAATTCCAAATACTCGGCTTGAGCGTGATGATAGATGAAGAAATCTATGTCGTATTTCCTTATCTTGAAAATCTGCCCTTCAACCATGTTCCAGAGTGGATTCAAGGCCAGGACGCCTTATTTGTTTCCCGGTACGGTACAAAATTGGGCAAACTCCCGAAAGGCAATATGGCAAAAAACATGGTGGAAGAGACCTATGAATTGGAGATTTCAGAAGACGGCCTGGCGCAAGTGAAAGAACAGAAAACACTCCATGGCTCCTATGCTTATATGGTGCGCGAGGAGTTGAGAGCGCTCCAAGGAGATGACCGCGACAAGGTATTGGAGGACCTCATGACCTATAATGAAGGAGCGCCAGACCTTCAGAGCAAACAGATCCACAACCTGGACGATTTCACAAAACCCCTGATCATCGACCTCACCTATAACATAGACAATCTGGTAACCATCACCCCAGACGAGGTTTTGTTTGACACGGACGGCCTCTTCTCGCCCGTTAGCCAGAAAAAGTATAAGGTTGAAAGCAAGACTCGCCGAAACCCCATCATGATACCGTTCGACATTTCGGTAGCAAAGAAGATCAAGATAAAATATCCCTCGGATTGGTCTCTAACCACCGTTTTGAAATCGGATGCAATAAAGAACGACTTTGGAAGCATAGAACGCCAGATTAAAAATGAGGACAGCCAGTTGGAAGTGGCCCAAACTTTGAACCTAAAGAAAAACACGGGTCCCAAGGAACAGTTCCCGGAACTGTTGAAGATTGCTGGCGGCCATGCAAATATGGAAATTCCCACCTTAATTTTTACGGTGAAAGAGAGGCTTGAGAACCAATAGAAGCCTTGTTGGTGTTTTGCGATCTGGAGGATCGAGGTATTTCGCAACATATGGCGACAGGGGTAGCCAAAACCCATGACGCCAATTGGGACCTGGATGTGAACTATCGCGCACCTTTCAGGTCTTAATATGTAATTTCTCTTAGCTGCTCATGCTTGCCCCTGATTGCTATAAGTCAAACTTTTCAAGCAAATTAGCGTTTGTAAAGTCCAAGATAGGCCGCTTGTTTGCCTCCTGGTGACTCTCGGTGTATCTTGGGTTTGTCGGTTGATCGTCGGAAGCGCTTCCCCTGTCACCCATGCATTCAGAAAATGACGTTAAGGGGATTATATCATGGCTATTCAGAAAATACGGTTTAACAAAACAACTTTGTCTAATCTCGTTCGCGAGGGCCAACAGGTCATTGTTAGAGACTCAATTCTAAAGGGCTTGCGCTTTAAAGTGGGTCCCAATCGATCCGTTTTCCAGTTTGAGAAACGAGTCTCCGGGCGTAAAGGCGCCCCGATCACCTTTACTCTGGGGGCCTTCCCCGCCATATCTATCGATGATGCACGACAAGAAGCCAGACGGCTTACAACCTTATGCGAAAAAGGGATTGACCCTAGAAATTCCAATGAAAAAGGCCAAACACGGACAATTACCTTGCAAATGGCGATTGACCAGTTTTTTGAATTCAAAAAGGAATTGGCACGCTCGACTTTACACAAATATCGTTCCGTTATCAAGTATCAATTCCCAAGCGATTGGATGGAAAAAGATATTCAAAGCATCACATCCAACATGTTGGTTGATCAGTTTAAAATCTGCCGCCAAACAGCTCGTGAAAGATGCTGGGAGTTCTTAAAAGTTTTTGGAAATATATGGAATACTTGTGCTCCTTATTACCGCGATGATCAAGACCGTCGAATCTTTGGAGTAAATCCCGTACCAGATGCGCGGGAAATGTTAAAAAATGTGAGGCGCGATATACCTCGTCGTTCGGTTATCTCCGTTAATCTGCTCGGTAAGTTCGTTGTAACCCTTGAAGATCTCATTAAAAATGAAAAAGGGTCTATGAGCTTCTTGTCCATGTGGCGAATTGCTTTGCTTTCCCTTTTTACTGCGTTCAGATTCCATGAATCGCGACATCTGAAATGGGATTATGTGGACCTTGAAAATGGCATTATTCATCTTCCAGGCGTGGTAAAAGATGAGAGTTCCTTTGAAGGAACAAAAAATCATAAGGACCATTGGGTGCCGCTATCCACCTACGCATGGGATTTATTGCGCGTTCTTTACGGAGAACGAAATTTAATGAGCCCCTTTGTGTTCCCCGCTCTTAGGAACCCCAAAAAGCCCGTTATTAGGGATACGCTTGCCTTCAAGAAAGTGTCTTTAATTCTGGGTTGCCACTATAGCCCCCACGCATCACGGCGAACCTTCGCGAGTGTCGCCAATGAAGCCGGGCTGGGGTTTCTTACGGTCAAACGAATGTTGAACCATGCCTTTGAAGGCGGTGTAACTGGGGGATATGTCCGACCTGATTTTAATCCAGGTAAGGGACGGGATGGTTTTCAACGTGTATGCGATTATATTCTCGACCGTCGGGCGGAATATCTGGGAGATAAAACGGCATTGGCTCCTGATTTCAACCGTCAGGAAGCACTTGAAAAGTTAAAACGCTATGCTTTGGAGCTGGGACTAGATCTAACCGAGGCTTTGGAGATCCTAACAAACAGACCAGCGGCTTGACTCAAAGAAACGATTGGGATTTTGGGGCGACAGGAAAAACCAAGGCAGTAAAATTATTTTATCCATATATAGATCAGCACCTTGCACTAATGTGATGCCTTAGAGGAATCGACAAAAGTCTAACATCGCATCTTTTGATACGTTTAGATTGCATTCTACAGGACATAAAAAAAGCCGAGAAGAACATAACTGCTCTTCCCGGTGAAGAAATGTTGATGCACAGGAGTAAACATGGACCCTTCATGGAGGAGAATATATGGCCCTAAAACCTCTTTATGCACCAACGAGCTCCAGAATTGAAGCCCAGGAGAAACAATGGAACCCGGAGGAATGAATCTAATTCATTCCTCCGGGGAGTACGCTGAAACATCATCCTAATGCCACCTCAACAGCGTACCTTTGAGAGATACAAGGAAAAGGCCGGGAAGCCCCATCGCCATTTTTTGGCTTCCCGGCTCTGGATTGAATGAAACAAAATCCCAGGAAAATATGGGGGGGGTTCTGGAATGCTCATCAATCCAATCGAAGGTGAAGGAGATCCTGATTTCAAGGGATCTCCTTCCATACCCCAACCAAGGAATCCTGCGTGAGCTTTGACAGTAGTTGGAATATGTGATCGTAGTGAGAATTTTTTTGGAAACAGTATATTCGTTAAGAAAAAGAACGTTTGATGAGCCCGCTGGATTGGATCAATTTCTGCTTGTATCATCATGAACTCCTCCGGATAGAAAGATGATCTATCACGAACGAATCCTATATTCGCACTTGCCTGAATTGATGACAATATACCCAGAAGAAATTTCCTCAAAAACAAGCTAAAGTGCTCATAAAAATAAGCTTTAAATTCATCTGACATGCTTTTTCTTCTTATGAACACGGGATTTCAATTTCTTCTGGACACATCTCCCCAGAAACATGCATTGCTTTTTATTCTGTATCTAGTAAACGCCTTTAATTTTATGACTTACCTCTATGGTGTGGTGGCTGGTCAGAAAAAAAAGTAGAATGGTGTTATTCTGGATTCCAGTCTCGCCTCCCATTATTGCGAGATGATGAATAAAAAAGTATGGCAAGAAAAGAGGAGAGATAAAAGATATTTCCTCCAACCCAGTGAAACTCTCTTTTTGAAGTATCACTACAAACCACTAAATGAGGAGCACATTATGAGATTACGTGATCTAATCGTTAAAAGCTTTATTACTTTTAAAGAGCAGGATATGAGAAAGTTTCAGGGAGGAACGGCGCCAAGTGAACATCCAGCACCTGACTATGAGCCTCCACCTTCTGAGTAAGGCTTTACATTGACAGCATGCTCTAAAAGATAATCCAGGTCGTAGTCCTGGTGGGTTTTGAGGTACCGCTCAATCTGTTGAACCAGCAATGTTGGATCTTGTCCTTTGAAACGACGAATCACGATCCAATTAAGATTGTGATATTGCCGTAATCGACGGAACTCAAGGTCATCAACAAACGTCTGAGCATCGGTTGTGGCAATAATCGCTTCAGGAAGCTTTCCATTCAAGGCAAGTGCATACCCGAGCCAACCATACGCACCGGCCTTCTGGATCTTGTCATCACCATTCTTCACGAGTTGAAGGCGCTTTTGGCATAGATCCAGCAGGCTTTCCCGGTCTTCCAATCCCAAAGCAACCTGACCATTGAGATCGTACCAACGAATCATAAGCTCTTGGTTATCTGGGATCGTCTCCAGAATCTCATAAGCTCTGTTCAGATTCTTTTTCGCAGAAGGGAAATCACATAAGCGTAATTGAGCCCGCGCCATCTCAATGAAACTGGCGTAAATAGAAGCTTCAGCTCCCGGAAGGTGTTTGAAACGTTCGTGATACAAACTTTGAAAGTACAAGGCTTCATGAAACTGACCTGAGTTATATTTTACCCTGCCTTTGTAATAGAAAGCGGTTCCTTTATGATAATCTTTGGCTTCTGGATGAGAAAAAACAAGATTTACCGTGGATTCCGCTTCTTCAACATTACCAGCCAGCAGTTGCGCACTTGCTTTTGATAAAAGAGCTTTAGGAGATACTGCATACATATTTGCAGCTATATCCGGCTTCGTTTTGGCAACCTCTCTGATTTCATCTGAGGTGAACAGCCGAATGCCACCGTACAAAACCCCAACAAGAAGAACAGCAATGAGGCATCTGGCAAGTTTTGATTGCAAAAGACGGAAGAATACCTGAGACCATGATGCTCTACTTTTTGAAGAATTTTTGATTGGTTCACTCAAGGCTTTTGGGGAAGGGTTTTTACGTAAGTCACAGGAAGGGTTCTCTTTCAAATAATTAGCTTTTTGAATTGGAGCGGATTGAAGATGATAATTTCTTTTTTGAAGAGTGGAAACTAGTTTTTCGGCAAGAAATTTCCGTCCTACTGGTTCTTTGTTACCAAAACATTCCAAAAGGCGGCAGAGTCCTTCTTTGGAAAGATGAAGCATTGTAAACGCGATAGACGATGGATTGTCACAGTGCTGCCTCTCAAGATTTTCAAGTACGCTTTGTGCTCGACCATCACAAATCATCTTGGACCAATCCTTTAGCACCAAAGGGGCGCCGTTTTTTTTACACTCAAGGCAACCATCACCAAAGGATCTGTCTGAAAAATAAAGTTTTGTGAGAAGATATTCGAGTCTTTGAGTCGGTGGAACAAGAAAACGCCAATGATCTACATCAATGCTTTGAAACCAACCGGGAAACCAGAGTTGATCTCCAGTCAAAACAGCAAGGCGATATAGAATTTCGT
>JBNKOV010000339.1:0-5974 GCA_050294955.1 Holophagae bacterium | reverse complement strand
TGTAATTGTCTTCTGCTAAAGCGGATGTGCTACAAACAGAGGCTGTAATGATGGCGATCATCATCATCTTGATTATACTTTTCATTTGGGCCTCCCCGAACTAAATTTGACCGGGCTTCCCGATCACTTGATGTAGTTTTACGGAGGGCATGTTACGTCTGGGTTACCGCCAGTTCTTCATTTCTTACAACTCATAGAAACGTGAGTTTCGATCACTTTTTCTTCCTTTCCCAGAAGGGGATCAGTTTCCTGGCAATGGACTGTACAGCGTTGGGCGCAACCTCGCCGCTTATGACATCCACCACGGCTTCCTTAAAGCCTTTACGCACTTCAGCGCGTAGTTCGGGCAGCAATTCCATGCCCGCCTCGTGAAAACCGCTCTTCAATTCTTCGCGGAATTCAGGCAAAAGCTCTTGAGCCGCTTCCTTGAATGCAGCTTCCAATTCCGTTCTAAATTCCGGAATCAACGCTTCCCCTGTTTCTTCAAGTCCCTGTCGAAGCTGAGTTTCAAAGGTGTTCGCAGATTCTTCAAGTTCCTTTTCCAGTCGGACCTCCAAGAACCATTTAAAAACCAGAAAGCCGCCGATTAGGGTCAAGAGACTTGATAAAGCCGCCGTAGTCAGGATAACGGGCAGGTATTCCATAAGCATGAGGAATCTCCAGAGGCATGTGGGTTTGAAGCATGGATCGCCAAAACGAGCGCCGAACTCTATTCAAAGAGAATACCGTGAGTTTGTCAATCCGAAATAAGGGATCTACCCCAATGGCAGCTCCATAATAAAGGAACTCCCTTTTTCCAACTGGCTCTCAACCCAAATCTCCCCATGATGGGCCGCTACGATATGTTTCACAATAGAGAGACCCAGTCCAGTTCCTCCCAGATGGCGGCTGCGGGCTTTGTCCACACGATAAAACCTTTCGAACAAACGGGGGAGGTGTTCTTCGGCAATGCCCCTGCCATTATCTTGGACAATGACCCGGAATACCTTGTCATGGGTTTCAACTTTAACCTGAACCCAGGTTCCCTCGCTGTACTTCAGGGCGTTTTCAATAAGATTGATAATGGCCTGCTCAAAGAGGTTGGACTGAATGGCCACATTTAGATCTCTGGGACAATCCAGACGCAATTCAAGACCACGCTCTTGAGCCAACTCATCCATGCCGTTGAGAGCCTGTTCCAGGATATTGTGAAGAACGTGGTTCCCGCAACCAAGTTTAATCTGGTTGGGGTCTTGCTCGATTCTGGAAAGGCTGAGCAAGTCTTCAATAATGAGAGATAAACGCTCGCTTTGACGGGCGATGATATCCAGGAACCGTCTGGCGTCTTCAGGGTCGTCGATGGCGCCTGCTTGCAATGTTTCCGCAAAACCTCTAATGGAGGTAATGGGCGTTCTCAATTCATGGGAGACATTGGAGACAAATTCACGGCGCACATTCTCCAGGCGTCGGATTTCCGTGATATCGTTCAACACCATCAATGCGCCCATCTTATTACCCTGACCATCGCGCAACGGCGTGCTTCGCACCAGGAGATGCTGGGTTTTGGGTCCGTAAACGGTAAGATCTCTGTCCATGGGTTCCGTGAGAGAAAGGGCTTCGTCCACCATTTTATTAAACTCGGTGTTTCTGATAACCTCCCTCACTCTTTGACCTTGCACAGCGCCGCTCAAGTCCTGGTTGAAAACTCTGGCAAGGGCCTGGTTAATTCGAACGATACGACCCTGGGCGTCGATAGCCAAAAGGGCTTCAGCCATGCTCGATAGAATGGCTTCAACTTCCAGGCGTTGCTTGTAGATGAGAAGGGTGTGTTCATCCAATCGTGACGCCATTTTGTTAAGAGATGCTGCAAAGCCGTCGAATTCTTGCCAGGGCGTGTCGTTTAAATTGCCTTCAAAGCCGCCAGTGGCAAGCAGCTCAGCCTGCTGGTTCAATTTTTCTAAAGGTCTTTTAATCCAATAGGAAAACGCAAATATAACCGAAGATGTGAGTAGGCTGAGCACCAGCCAGACCAACCCGGTTTTCCAGCGATTGGCTCGCAGGGTTGAGTAGATGGCGTCAAGTGATCTTGAAATTCTGAGAATCGCCACAACTTCCCCGTTCACCTTGAGAGGCTGTGCGAAGTAGAGCATCATGACCCCTCTTGTTTCACTGAATCGGAGGCTGCTCCCTTTTCCAAGTTTCAGAGCCTGCTGAAATTCGGGCCTGTCCTTATGATTCTCCATTCTCTCATATGGGTGGTCGGAATCTCCCACGACCTCCCCATGCTGCAAGATGACGGTGAGTCGGTCTCTGAACCGCAAGGACCGGCATAGCTTGTTCACCTCACTGCTTCTAGCGCCCTCTTTCGCAATGAGTTCCACAAACTGTCGCTTAAGCAGAAGCGTACTGTTCTCCAAGTCATGGAGTGTCTGCTCGATATAAAAGTCCCTGAAGGTAGACCCGGCAAACCAGGTCACCAGCAACAGAGATATGAGATTTACCAGGATAACCAGAGAAAAGGTTCTTCTGAGAAGGGGTTTTCTTCTCATCTCTCACCCACTGCTCAGATTTGTTGTCGGAGGCGCCGTCAACGGAGCTGTCATTCCTTAAAACGATAACCTACGCCGCGAACGGT
Source organism: Holophagae bacterium (assembly GCA_050294955.1). Taxonomy (GTDB): domain Bacteria; phylum Acidobacteriota; class Holophagae; order Acanthopleuribacterales; family Acanthopleuribacteraceae; genus JBNKOV01. The sequence goes on along the minus strand of JBNKOV010000339.1, from coordinate 3,360 downwards.
TTCAATACAATGGCTGTAATCTCCCATTTTTTTACGCAGGCCAACAACCAGGGTGTCCACGGACCGATCCGTTACCGCAAAATCCTCGCCTCGCACATTGCTCACGATTTGAGAACGGGTAAACGCCCAGCCCTTGCGGGAGCCTAGGAAATGGAGGACTCGGAATTCCAGGTTGGTGAGTTGGATTGGCTGGTTGTCAATCTTCACCTCTCTTTTTCCCGGATGAACATAAATTTCGCCCAAATTTAAAACGCTATCGGTCGTTGGGGCTTGGGACTTGCCTCTGCGAATAATGGCCTTGACCCGCGCAGACAGAATTCTGGGGCTGAAAGGCTTGCTCACGTAATCATCAGCGCCCAATTCCAGGCCTGTTACAATATCGGCTTCGCCATCGCGGGCTGTGAGGATGAGAACGTGGGTTTTCTCGTGTTCGCGTTTGATCCACTTGCACACATCGAGCCCGTCAACACCGGGCAGCATGAGGTCCAGCACCACCAGGTCCGGTTTCACCTGAGGAAAAACCTTGATGGCTTCTTCACCCGAAACAACGCCGGTCACCCGGTAACCCTCTTTTTTAAGATTATAGGTGATTAATTCTAGAATATCGGTTTCGTCTTCCACCACTAAAATTTTTTCGTTCTGCATGGAAACACTCCTGCGTTCTTCTGGGAATCTTGAAGAGCTCCTGTGTCCCTTCGGCTCTTTTTTACTGCAAAGCAGCTTCTATGGAAAGCCTTCTTTTAGTTAATGAGTCAATCCTGACACAATACTCATAGAATACTCATTAAAAAGGCCGAGAGCAACCAAATGGGTCATTTTGGGCGTCTTTCCTCAGTTTTTTGCTCAAATCAGGCTCCTGAGAGGCAGGAGGCGGAAAGAATTTCATACCTGAATGTGGGTTGGAGCTAATACCCCTACATTTTTGTGGGGTTTGTCTTACCGGAGGTCGGCGCACCCATGAATGGATCAAATGTTTTTCAGTCCGGCGCATCATGCCTTGAGATTTTTGAGTGATCGATTAAGTTACATTAAATAAATTGTTTAAGGCGGATTGAGCTGGGGTGGAAGGGCCTGTGTTTCCCTCAGATTTGGTGGCTTGGTCCGAATCCTGCTCTAGTGTTTGTTGGAGAATATGCATTTAAGGAGTGTGGAATGAGAAAAAGTACAAATATCAAGGACCCGGCCTTTGCTGAATTTTATGGTGTTTTGACTGCTGGGGCTCTTGTTCTGGTTGGTGTCGTGGCTGCCATTGGCTTCTTTTTCGATGGAGATGGATTTGGTGAAGAGCAACTAGAGCCCTGATCCCAAATAGTCCTGAAAATTCAAGCATTTCAGTTGTAGTGTTTGCTGAGCGTCATCATCAGTGGGATTCGGTTGAGAATGTAGATGCTTAATGGGATGCCTACGATAGTCAAAGCAACCAGATAGCCCGCGACCAGGGCAATTAAGCCGAGATGCCAACCTACTACAAAAAACCAGAGCGCTCTAAGTAAGAAAGGCAGTTCTTCCATGACATGCCTGTGGTCATAGCCCATGGGGCAGACTTCGCCAGGCTCCTTCAGGAAGAGTATGGCGGGCAAACGATTGAAAATCATGGTTCCAAAAGGCAGTCCAACAATGCTTAAGCACAAGAGGTATGCCGCTGCAGCGGAAATGAGCCCCAGCCACCATCCAAAAAAAAGGAAGTAAATCAGACGAACGAACATAAGCGCCTCCTCGTCGCAACCGCCGTAGGGTATATACGCAAAACTGGTCGCCAGGTTTCCAAGTGCCTTCGGGGTTGAATTTCTGAAAGGGGCCTCTTTTGAGGAAATGTTCTAGCCTTTGAAATGTTGGAGCGAGGTCCTATTGTTTCGCTTTGTCGGCGCTTGAGTTTATAGGTAAATGTGTTTAACCATGGCGACTGAGGCAAAGTTTAATGGTTTGAAATTACCAATAGTTGGGGTTTTCATCTGTCAAAGGTTGAAAGTAGAATTAATAAATCACTTATAGGGGGAAATTGCTCAAAATTATATGCAGATGCCGAGGTTGATAAGGTGCTGAATCTAGGGTGAATGGGCCGATGCTCCGTTTTTTTTTGACATTTTTCTTAATGAAAGAAGGGACGTTCCCGATAGAATTTGTGTATAGGTAGCCTACTATGGTTTTGGTGTACCTGAGGGTTCCAGCTATTATCACGGAGGCGAATGTTTAGTATGGCAGTTCACAATTCATGGCAACCATGCGAAACTCAAAACGCATTGTGAAGACCAACTTAAGTGTTGCCATTTGAACCCTTGCTCTGGTGCGCCGCTTCCAGAGGAAGGCGGAAAGGCAAAACGGTGGAACCATCCGAAATATAGAGAGATCAAAGGCTTACCACTGGTCAATCCGCACATAATCAGCCAATTTAAAAACCACTTATCAGGAATTTCAGGTTGGCGGTTATGCCATAATCGTAAAACGGGTCATAGTATAAAACAGACTATTTTCTTTTTGGTATAGTGCGATAATACACGATTCTGATAAACCTACTTTCAAGCTGAACACATAACAATCATCTTTGCCTACGCATCGTTGTTTCAACAGGAGACGAATTTTGAGACACACAAGACTGATTTTTGCCGCTTTAGCAGCCCTTGCCCTTGGCATTTCCCTGTTTACTTTTTCCCCATCTTCTGAGGTCGCCCCCCAGGGAGCTTATATCGTCCAAGGTCAAGATCTTCAAGTTGTTGCCCGGAACATCCAAAGCACGGGCGGAAAAATCACCCATCAATTACCCATCATCAACGCAGCAGGAGCTATGTTAACTCAAGATCAGTACGACGCCCTGCAAAAAATGGACGGCATTCGCCACATATTTAAAGATTCGGTGGTCGAGACGAGCTCCTACCGTGCGGGGATTGCCGGAACCAGCGCGCTGTCCTTTCAGGCGAAAACGGCCTCCTGGACTCTGACAAATGTCGGAAATGAGACGCTTACCATCGAAAGCATTTCAGTAAAATGGCCGGGCGCCAACGACAAGCTTCGTTCCGTAAAATTAGGCAATAAGAACATTCACATGAGAAACCATTCTCCTGCTGCTGCGACCATCAGCTCCGGTTGGAAGGGTTTTGTCGGAGACCGTCAAATTGAAGCTGGCGAAACTACGGAGCTTTCCTTCTTTTTTAAGAAAATGGCCCAGGAGAATGAGGCGAACTATGCCATTGAAGTTCATTTTGTCGAAGGGTTTCAAGCTAAATTCGCTTCCGATTCTTTAAGCGATCCCTACGAGGTTTTGGAGTCCCATTTCCCTACTCTAGTGGGCGCTGATCAGCTTCACAATGAAGGTATTTTGGGCTCGGGCGTAGCAATCGCTTTTGTAGATTCGGGTCTCAATAG
>JBNKOV010000338.1:0-5975 GCA_050294955.1 Holophagae bacterium | reverse complement strand
AACCCAGCGAAATCTCGATGGCAGGCTCCCGGCCATTAAAATATTAAGGACGTAATAGCATGTCGCTCAGTTTCAGTGAGTTTCAGAACCTAGGCTTTCTTGAGGAAATAGCCGACACCTTCGGCGTTGGCGAAAATGCCGGCATTCTCTTAGAGCGCTTTGGCTTTCCAGAGGGAGACATTCCGGCGAACCCGGAGAGCAGCGCATCTTTTTGGCGAATTATTTGTCGAGAGATCAGTCGTGGAAGAACGACCCATGATCTTGATCATCTCATTGTACTTGCAGCAGATATGTATCCGGGAAACGCTGTTTTTCAATCCTATGGATCCAGACAATCCAACACCATGGTCCGCTCCGGGGCCAGCATCTATATCCCTGGTGTTCAAAATGCAGGAGAAGTTCTCGATGTGGTTTTAAAGTATGGAAGGAAAATGGACATCGGCCCCTTGGAAACCGCCTATTCCTCCGAGGGAAATCTTTGTATTTATCTCACAGAAAAGGACATGGATGTAGCTCGCCGTCTCGCTCGCGAGGTTGGTCGCGCTTTAAACAACGGATTCGCAGTGAAGGGCCGTCCCGATTATCTTTATTCACGCATGATGGTGGAAGGATTTGATCAACGTCGCCTTGAACTGATTGACATCCCCAACCTCACCTATTCCAATAACATGGAGCACTCTGTCAACTGGGCGGACCCCAAAGCGAAACCCCCTCTCTGAAAGGGAAGCCCGTTCTATTTCTTATCCAAAATGTCTTGCAGCCAGGCCTTGGCAAATGACCATTTTCGATTGACCTGGATGATTGGAATTCCCAAGATATCTACCGTTTCTCGAATGGTATAACCCGCAAAAAACCTCATTTTCACAATCTGAACCATTTCCGGGTCGGTTTTTTCCACTGTTTTCAGCGCTTCGTCGATGAGAAGCAATTTGGCAGGATCGGTCTTTCGGAAACCATGCTCGTCTTTTAAACAAGTCTTAAGCAGCTCGCCACCATGCCTTTGTGCGCCCCTTTTTCGAGCCTCGTCGATCAGGAGACGATACATGGCCTGGGCCGCGATATTGTAGAAATGGCGTCTGTTTTCCCAATTCACATTCTGCTTTCCGAGAAGCTTCAGGTAGACTTCGTTCAGAAGCTCGGTTGTCTGCAAGCCAGAGGAACGGAACTCTTTTTCCAAGTGGTTATGCGCGATTTCATGCAGCTGTTGATAAACCTGATGAATTAATTCATTAAAGGCCTCCTCCTCGCCGTCCCGCCACTTTTGCAGCAGTCGGGTGATTTCCTGATCTTCCATGTCATTCATGAACAAGTCTCCCGGCTTTTCCTACTTGACTAAATTCTAACAGGCGTTATCAGCAAATTAAAATCGGGAATTGATTTTAAAAGGCCATTTCCCCCATGCTTGAGATGCGGACACGGGGCGGCACGCATAGATTTTCGCAGGTTAAGCTGTTTTGGGCAAGGGTATTATGCCTTTTCTATTTTTTTTATAGCCCAATGTGGTATTTCAATCTCTTGAAATTTTCGTGCGTCAAAAAGTGCATTTATTTTTCTTAATGCAATATAATTATCGGCATCGGGTGGGGGGATGCTTAGTTTATCCGGGGGGATTTTGTCTTTTCTTGTTCGGCCATGAGGTGAATTCTGATTTCTTGAAAAAAATGAGTTGTTTTTCCGCCAGATTACGCAATTACAAACAGCCAGGAAGATGACCGCCCTCAATTATGGCAGGACTGCCGCAATTGATAGGTCATATTGGGATTATCGACTATGAACCCCGAAAGATTTAGAGAGTTACAAGAAGTTTTTTTTAAAGCCGCCGACCTTGAAGACCCGGAGTTATCGGAATTCTTAAGCCGATTGGGCCGAGAGGACCCCAAAATGGAGGAGCAGCTTCGGGGGCTTTTGTACGCCTCATCCCATGCAGACAGCCTTTTTGAAGAACCCATCCTGCCGTTCAACCTGAACCCGCTTCGTCATTTGAACGACTTCATTCCCGAAGAGCCGCTGCCAAAGACGCCGGAAAAAATTGGTCCCTATCACATTGTGCGAGTGTTGGGACATGGAGGCATGGGAGTCGTTTACCAGGCTCAATGTCACCAGCCGTTGTTTAGAGAAGTCGCATTGAAGGTGGTTAAGTCCAACGTTCAAGATTCAGAATTTTTGGATCGCCTGAAATGGGAAGGTCAGGCCCTTGCCCTCATGAACCATGACCATATCGCTAGAATTTTTGAGGTTAACGTTTCGGAAACCGGCCTGCCCTATTTCACCATGGAATATATCGACGGCCAGCCCATCAACCGATTTTGCGATAAAGAGAAGATGACCTTCAGGGACCGCACCCGGTTGTTTCTTCAGATTTGCGATGCGGTTCAACATGCCCATACAAGGGGCGTCATACACGGGGATCTCAAGCCTTCCAATGTTTTGATAGCCCAGGGCCACCGAGGCCCCACAGCCAAAGTCATCGATTTTGGGGTGTCCCGCGCTTATAAATCGTTCACCGCCGGACTAGCCCACACTTCCGATCAGCTTCTTTTTGGATCGCCCTCCTATATGAGCCCTGAGCAGGCTCGCCAGGACGGGAATGTAGACGCCCGAAGCGATATCTACGCCCTGGGGGCCATTCTTTACGAGCTTGCAACCGGGGAGAAGATCATTCCATCTCATGAGGTAAACGGTCTGCTTCCAGGCGAGAAGCTGAGAAGAATCCAGGAAAACCAACCCAGCCGGCCCGCTGTCCTTTTGAGAGACATGGATGAAGAAACCGCTAAAAAGCGGGGTATAAAGCGAGGCCGTCCCGATAGTGAAACCCGTCATGACCTGGATCACGTGATCATGAAGGCCCTGAAGAGCGATCCCAATCAGCGCTACGCCACGGTGAAGGAGCTAAAGGACGATCTCAATCGCTATTTGAATCACCAGCCCCTGGACGCCTCGGGCAATGCCTTCTTCCATTTGCGAAAATGGGCTCGCCGCCACAGAATCCAAGCCTTTATTCTGGCAGTCCTCGCGTTCATGATTCTCCTTGGCATGACCGGATCGAGCGTGGTTCTCTACAAAACCCGGAAAGCCAAAGCAGAGGTAGAAGCTGCCCTTGAGAAGATGACGCGGACCCAAGATTTTTACGATCAAATAATCCGCATGCCTCATCCCTACCAGAACAAATACGATATCAACTTTACCGAGGTTTTGGGCAACTGGGAGGCCAAGCTGGAGCAGGAGGCGGCAGGCGACCCGGAATTGCAGGCGCGAGTAAGGCTAACGCTGGGTGAGACCTGGATGGGTTTAGGATTGTTCTCCCAGGCCCGGGAACAGTTTGAAATGGCCTATCAATTGAGAGTTGCGTTATTTGGGCCGGAAGACAGTCAAACTTTGGAAGCCAAGTCTCTTATGGCCAGGAGTTTGTTGGGGATGAACGAGTTGGAAAAAGCCGAGGCCCTATTTAAGGAAACCCTGGCAACCCAGGAACGGGTTTTGGGCGCGACACACCCCGCACGCATGTGGACCCAGGAAGGGCTTGCCACGGTTTATATGAATCAGGACCGATATGAAGAGGCCGCTGCGCTTTGCACGGAGGCCCGAAACGTTTTGATGAAAGAGTCGGATATCCAGCGTATTCAGGATACTACAGAGCTTCTGGCCAATATCCGCACTGCCTCAGGGGATAAGAGCGGCGCCGTCGCGCTTCTGCGACAACTGCTTGCAGATCAACAGAGGACACGGGGCGAAACCCATGCTCGCACGCTGATTACCGCCCAAAATCTTGCCAATGCGCTCCTCGAACTTTCAGAATTTGAGGAGGCGGAATCGCTCTTTCGGTTTGTATATGAACAGCGGCTCGCGCTTTTGGGAAAAGACCATCCCCATACGCTAAGCAGCATGAGTGGTCTGGCTATCGCCCTTCGCCGTCGCGGGTTTTATGAGGAGGCGAAGGTTATGGCCGAGGCGGCCTGGCAGGGACAGAAGGAGGTCTTGCCACCCAACCATCCGAAAACCCTGGCTACCCGAAAGACCCTTGCCAGTCTTGCCGCGACCCTGGACGGCCCAGAGGCCGCCATAAAAATCTTAGAGGAACTCCTGGATATCTATCGGGAAAAAGACGAGTTGGGCAATTCCGAGGCGTTGTTGGTTCAGAATAATCTGGGTCACTATCTCACCGAAGTTGGTCGAGGAGAAGAGGCTCTTGAGGTGTTGAATCAGGCCCTGTCCATTAAGACCAAATTATTGGGGAGAGAACATCCCTCAACGCTCAATACCATGGTGACTCTTGGTGAAACGCTACAGACCATGGGGCGCTTGAACACGGCCTCTCAGAATTATCAGGAAGCCATTAGCTTGATGCAGGCCCACCATCCCGGGGATGTAAGGAACCTGGCGGTTTTTCAGGCCTATTATGGTTCCTGCCTTACCGAAATGAAGCGGTATAATGAGGCCGAAGCGCTTTTGAAGGAGTGCCTTGAAAAGGTTGAACCATCCTCTGGCAGCCATAATCTGGTTCGAAGGTTTCTTGGAAATTTATACGAACAATGGGGCGATTCGGCGACGGCTGAGCGCTATAGAAACCATTAAACCGATAGGAGGCCTTAGTACCGTATCTGGTCCATTGCGGTGTTGATGAGATAACGGGCCTGGCGTTCTGTAATGCCCAGCCGAGACGCCACCTGACGATGGGACAGCCCAAGATAACCGTGTAGCAAAAGTGCCTTACCACGCCCCATCTCTTTGCCTTCCAAGCTATTGAGATAACTGATAACGGTTAGTGTTTTGGAGAATATGGCGTCCATAAAGCGGTCGGTAGCAAGATGCAGTTTCTTGTGTCCCAGCCGAATAGGAATCCAACGGCTGGCGTGTTCAAACAGCTCATTTTGGATCTCGCAGTAGGAAAGCTCTGGAGGGAGTTGCCGTAACGTCTTCATAAAAAATACATTTAAATCCAAATCTAGGTATTGGGAAATGGGTGTAGCCTGAACCGGCTGGAACGCCTCATCCAACAAGACATCGAGAGAAGCCTCCCTCATAATGGGGATCAGACGCCTGGCCAGGGGTAGATTGCCATCTCTAAAAGCTTTCATGAGAGTGCTTTGGGTGAAGGTAACGCCCAATTCCTTTAATTCGGCGTCCCCAACCTCGCCAGACCCTGAATGCCTAAAAACCTTTTGACTCTTACTTATTGGAAGTGGTCCTTCATAGGCCAAAATCCTTGCAATTGCACTTTTTAGAGTCGTAAATTCTGGCAGAGGCGACCCAGGCGCTTGATCCAAATATTCTTCGCCGCCGTCATCCGAGAACCGGGTTTTCCGCGCCACGACAACATGGCGCATGGCTTTGGACATATAACTGATAAAAGCGCCCTCATACTCGAATACCGGTCGAGCCTTTAGGATGTTCATGTAGGCCTCATGAACCAGATTCAATGGATCTTCCCGGTCATATTTCCGGGCAATACAGGTGAGTTGATCGAGATTGTTGATCAATAGATCATTGACCTTCAAAGACACATCGACGCTCATATCATCCTCGCAAGAATAAGCTTCCAGCATGAGGATATGGTGGAAGCCAGGATCTGCAATCAAGCCCCAAAGGCCGGGTCTGATCGCGGAGCAGATGTCAAGCTTTCTGCCTGACCATGCATTGCGTAATCCTGGTCTAAAACGTATCTGTTTTTTAGTTTTTTTTACACTTTATGTATTTACATTAACCACCATGTTAAATTCTAAACCACCAACTCCCAGACAATCGGAATTTCCTATTTCTGTAACGGATCCGCTTCAGGCTCCACTCGAACGGGCAGCCAGGACCTCATGAAGGAACCAAGACAACTCAGAGTGACCTTCATTAAAATACCTGGTTTAAATAGAGAAATAGGGCTTGAGATCATATGGAGCACATTGAGGAGCGCATCGTAGATTTTAGGCGATTTGTGAGAAAGAACAAAAATCTTCCCGGTATACCATTGCAAAAAAGAGATACCG
>JBNKOV010000337.1:0-5978 GCA_050294955.1 Holophagae bacterium | reverse complement strand
GTGTACGACAATAAAGAAATTTTTCCCAGCAACCTGGTCATCACCGAGGTTTCCTCCCCGGAAAAGGGCGTATTCAGGTGTCGAGGTCTGGTAAAGACGGAGGGCTTGAAGCCGGGCAGCTACAAATTCATGCTGAAAGCCCAAAAGGCGAACGGGATTGAAAAGGCGGTTGCCATCCATGAGTTCACCGTTGTCGAACCCTGAATTTAAGGATATTATAGCGTTGTGGATTTTGGCGGGGGTGTAAAAAATATACGCCTCCAGATCCGCCATTTTTGGAGAATTTTCGAAAAATCCGACGCCTTTGTGACGGGCGAACCGAAACGTGAGGTTGGATTGATGAAGACCCAGACATTCCACTGGGATGTCATTTTTGAGCCAAGCCATTGGTTTTAATGGACCGAATCCCCAACTATTGTCTTTACGAATTGGGGATTACGTGTTAGATTACCATTTGAGTCTTGCTAGTTTTGGAGTTCTAGGAACCATTCGTAAAAAACAGAATCGGCGAGTAAGATCAATCACATCATACATTTATAACCTTCGTCGAAATTGTTCTCATCAGAGGAGTCTTTAAATCATGAGGGCTAAAGCTACTTTATTTTTTGCAGCCTGCCTGTTCGCGGGTATGGCGTTTGCACAAACTACGGGCACCATCCAGGGAAAGATCGTGACCACCGACGGCGATGAATTGCCGGGCGTAACGGTTGTCATTGAATCTTCCAAGATGATCGGAACCCGGACGGATGTGTCCCGTGCAGACGGGTCCTTCCTTTTCCGTCGCGTCCCCCCGGGCGAATATGTCATTACATCTACCATGGTTGGAATGCAGACCGACAAGACCACGATCACTGTGGGCTTGGGCGGCGTTTCCTCCCCCACCATTATCATGAGCACGGAATCCACCCAAGAAGTTATGCAGGTTACTGCAACGGTTGATCCTGTTTTGGACACTGTTGAAGTGAGCTCTCACTTTGAGGCGGATTTTGTGAACAAAATCGCTGGTGAGCGTGATCAGTCTGCAGTTGCGCTGCTCTCTCCTGGCGTTACCTTCAACGGCGGATCTGGCGATTCCTACGTATCCATCTCAGGCGCAAACGCTGGCGCAAACACCTACCTGATCAACGGCGCGGATTCACGTTTCGACAACATCCGCTCTCAGGCGGGCAACGCCATTATTCTGGACTCCATTCAGGAGACCCAGGTTTTGACTGGCGCTATCTCTGCTGAGTACGGTCAGTTTGGCGGCGGCGTAGTAAACACCCTCACCAAGTCTGGCGGCAACGAGTTTTCCGGTTCTTACCGTCTGGCCATGACCAACAACGATTGGGAAGCCAGAACGCCTAACGAACTGGAAGACAATCTGCAGAAAGAAGACGACATCAACATGGTTCACTCGGCAACTGTTGGTGGTCCTATTTTGAAAGATCGCATTTGGTTCTTCCTTGCAGGACAAACCACCGAGTCCACCATTGACAGCAACTACCTAGCGCCAACACCCCTGCCTGACAGGGCTGCAATTGCCTATGGTTTGGAGCCCGGTCAAACGGCTCCCGGCGTTCGCGCTATTCCCAATCGTGTAGATGAAGACGAAAGAATTGAGTTGAAATTCTCCGGCCGTATTGCTGAAGGTCACGACCTCAGCGTGAGTCTCGTGACTCGCGATACTACTCAGGTGAACAACCCTCAGAGCGCTTTCGATATTTCCGCTACTGCAACCAGAAGCATCACGCGAGAGCAGCGCGCTTTTACCTACAACGGAACCTTCACTCCCGAGTTCAGTGTCGAAGCCATGTACTCTGATCGTGAATCTGTGTTTGAAGCGCGGGCCATTCCCGAACCGCTTCAGGCTCAGCTTGACGCTGGCGAAGACATCCGTATTGTGGGCACCAACCTGCGCTATCAACGTGGGCCTCGCGCTCACACCAATTCGCCTCAGTTCCTGGGCAAACCTGACGAGCCTCGCTCTAACGAAACTTTGCGTTTCCAAGCCAACTACTTCCTGGTTACCGACAACTTCGGCACCCACGACTTAACGGCTGGTTACCAGAACGCATTGGACGAGCGATTTGCTGACAACCGTCAGTACGTAAACGATTGGGCCTTCTGGTCCGATTTCCGCTACGAAGGCGAAACTGCGATTCCCATCTTCTCGCCAACTTCTGCTGATGGCCGTTATCAAACTCGTTTGATGTATTTCCCCATTGAGCAGTCTTCACAAACCACAAGCTTTGAAACCGATTCTTTGTTCATTAACGACACCTTGACGCTCAACGACAAGCTGCGTTTCAACATTGGTTTCCGTTACGACAAAAACGAAGGTTATCGTTCTGACGGCGTGAAATCTGTAGACGATGACATTATCGCTCCTCGTCTCTCCATCAACTACGACCTTCATGGCGACGGCAAGCACGAATTCAATGCCAGCTACTCCGTATACGCTCAGCGTATTGGCGACGCGGCTGACGATGGCGCGCAAGCCGGTTCCCCTTCTACTGCCTGGTTGGCCTACGGCGGCCCCCAAACTGAAGACTACCGCGAAGTGATTCAGTGGATCAACGATACCTACGGTGAAGATTTCTTCTTCGATCCCTTGGGTCATCCCAACACCGCTGAATGGGAAGCGGATCTGGTAAGCAGCACCATCAACCGCGGCGTGCTGAACTCTCCCGATCAGGTTTTCGGCACCGTAAACCCCAATGGCGGCTACATTCCGGGCGCTCTTCAGTCTCCCAACACCGAAGAGATTCGGTTGGGCTACTCAACTCGGTTTGGCAACAAGGGCTTCTTGAAGGTTGACTACGTTCATAGAGACTTCAAAGACTTCTACACGGACAACAGAAACCTTCTCACTGGTCCCACCAACAACGGCAACAACGATCTGAACGTGATCAACAACGAAGATGATCGCTACAACAAGCAGTACGACGCAATTCAAACCGCGTTCCGCTGGCGCTTTAACGAAACCTTCCAGGTCTCGGGCAACTACACCTGGTCTCAGCTGATTGGCAACACTGCCGGCGGCACCACCGATGGTATTCTCACCACCGTTGGCGACTTCACGATTTATCCCGAGTACAACGACTTCGAACAGCGCTCTCCCAGAGGGTATCTGCCTGGCGATCAGCGTCACGTAGCCAACCTCTTTGCTGTTTACAACTGGACCAGCCCCGTAGGCGTCTTTGACTTTGCGCTTTCCGAGCGTATTGCATCCGGCAGCCCCTACGACCGCGCTTGGACTCTGGACCTCAGACAGTTCGACGGAGAGTATGGTCTTCCCGAACGGGGTTCTCTGGGTTACGTACAACCGCCAACTTCCACCACCTACTACCTCTCTCGCGGTGCAGATCGCGGCGAGACCCTTTACGAGACCAACCTGGGCATCAACTGGAGCCTGCGTCTGTTCTCCAAGGTCAGCATGTTTGTTGAACTCGACGTCATTAACGTATTCAACAGCCATGCAGAGAACGTAGGCTGGGCTTTCAACACTCAGATCGACGAACTGGCGCCTTTCAACGTGTACAACGAAACACCTGTTGAAGGCGTACATTACGAGCTGAGCGAGGACTTCGGTCGCGCCAATTCCAAGTTCGACTACCAGCGTCCTAGACGTTTCAAGATTGATGTGGGCTTCCGCTTCTAATCTTACGGTCTAATCGCTGACTCTTAAAAGTCTCCGGGCATTTCCCTACAGGGATTTGCCCGGAGATTTTCTTTTCTAAAGACCCATTGCAGGCTATGATGGTGTTCAATGAGGCAACGCGATTCGGTTTGGCGGGTTGTCTTTCAATCACAGGAGCCTATGGTCATTATGGTGAAAATCCCCACATCGTCTTTTCTCTGTCTTCTGATTGGTCTAATCCCGACCGCCCCGCTTCACAGCGGCGAACCCTTGTTTAAAGAAGTTTCCCGTGAGCTAGGCGTTGACTTTAAACACAAAGACGGGCGATCCGGGAAGCGCTACTACGTAGAAACCTCCGCCAGCGGCGGCGGATGGTTTGATTTTGACAACGACGGCGACCAGGACCTCTACCTGGTGAACGGATCCTTAACCCCAGGTTCTGAGAAAGGGCCTCTACCCACCAACGCTCTGTACGAAAACAGAAACGGCAAATTTGTCGATATTACCGCAAAGGCAGGGGTGGGAGACACAGCTTATGGCATGGGGTTCTGTACGGGCGATTACGACGCAGACGGCCATTTAGACCTTTTCATCACCAACTATGGGGCAGACCGCCTCTACCGCAACATGGGAGACGGAACCTTTAAAAATGTCACAGACCAGGCCGGTGTGGGGGGAACCCGTTGGGGCGCAGGCGCCGCCTTTGGCGATGTGGATGGCGACGGGGACTTGGATCTCTATGTATCCAATTACGTGGCCTTTAGCTATGATAAAAATCCTCAATGTGGATCACCCACCTCCAACACCATCAGCTATTGTCGCCCCGATGTGTTCGATGGTCAGAATGATTATCTCTATATCAATCAGGGCAACGGAACTTTTCGAGACGAAGCCCTGTCTCGCGGCATTACTCAAGGCGCAACCGCCAAGAGTTTTGGTTCATTGTTAACCGATATCGATTTCGACGGCGACCTGGACATTGTTGTGGCCTGCGACGGCGTGAGCAACCGATTTTACCTGAATGACGGACGGGGCCATTTCGAAGACCAATCCCTCCTCAGCGGGCTGGGTTTCAATGGGTCCGGAGCTGCTGAGGCTGGCATGGGTCTGGAAGTGGGAGATGTTAACGGCGACGGCGCTCCCGATGTCATGATCACCAATTACGCACACGAAACCCATACCCTGTACGCCCAGCGGTCCCAACTCTTTTTTGAGGACGTTACCGCCGCCGCTGGTTTGGCCGAAGCCTCATTGGACGCAGTGGGTTGGGGTGTCGCCCTGTTTGACATGGACAATGACCGCGACCTGGACATCGCCGTGGCCAATGGTCATGTTATAGACAATATCGACATCATCGAACCCAACGCAACCTATCCCCAGGGAAACCAGCTTTTCGAGAACAATGGCAAAGGGGTTTTCAAAGATGTGAGCGGTTTGGGCGGCAAGGCCTTTACCACGCCAAAGGTGAGCCGAGGTCTGGCAGTGGCCGATTTTAACAACGACGGCAATCTGGACCTGATCACGGTGAACGGAGCGGTGTCGCCCATTGACACCCTTGCGGGAGATCCATTCCCCTACCACCAGACCAACCAGCTCTTCCAGGCCCTTGGAAATGGTCATTATCGTGAAGAGGAAGGCGGCGAGCCTTTCGATAGGTCAGAAGTCAGCCGCGGCGCAGTTCTGGGCGATTTGGATAACGATGGCGATGAAGATGTCTTAATTGTGAATAACAACGCCCCCGTCCGCATGCTCTTCAACCGGTCAAGCCTGGGCAATAAATGGCTGGGACTACGCCTATTAGAGCGAAATCGCGACGCACTTGGGGCCAAGGCGGGCCTCCTGAATTCCGATGGGAACATCACCTGGCGCAGGGTGCATACAGACGGAAGTTACGCCTCTTCTTCGGACCCACGAATTGTGATTCCCCTGACCAATCAGGCGCCGCCCTTTAAAATTCGAGTTGTCTGGGCAGATGGGGAATCCGAACAGTTTTCCCTCACCGAATCAGGTGTTTACACGGAGTTGACCCGTGGCGAGGGGGAAAGCCCATGATACGCATTGGGTTTTTCATGACCCTCCTTCTCACCATTTCCTGTCGCATGGGTTCACCTCCTTTTAGCACTTTAGACCTACCCGACCCTCCTAGTATGGACACGGGTCCAGCAGTTGTAGACCTCATCAATGAGCGGCAAACAGAAGTATTGAAGGCCCTTGGATCAAGCCGTGTTGAGGCGGCCGAGGCGGTGGGGCGGCTTGGCCAGGTCTATCAGGCTTTTCATTTCAGAGCCCAGGCGCTGACCTGTTATGAGTTGGCGGTTAAGACCGACCCAGAAAACCCGAAATGGCTTTACTTTCT
>JBNKOV010000336.1:0-5989 GCA_050294955.1 Holophagae bacterium | reverse complement strand
AATGTACTTTTTCAAAGTTCCGGCCAGGTCAAAACCCGAAATGACGTCCAGCTGTTCGTGAATGAGAACCAGAGCGGGCTGGTACTCCTTGATAATCTCCTCCACTCGGGCGAAACGCCCCTTGCTCGCCAGCACACCATACTTCCGCGAAAGCGCCTTGCCCAATCGAGGCAGTAGCGAGTCATCCCGAGTAAGGACAAGTACATAAGGCGCGCCCTTCTTGTATATCGTTGGGTATTCATCCCCAGATTGTTTCGTGGGTGAAGCTCCGCTGCTTCCCGCCGCTTGAGGTTTTGGACCATTTTTCAGGAATGCGGAATCCGAACTCTTTTTAGATGCAGTCTGCTCCGCGATCCAGGCGATCAGACGATTCTCAGTCTCGTGATCCAGATCCAAAAACTCAACTCCAACTACCGGTTCCCGGAATTGAGTCATATAGAGCACTCTGCCCTTCACGGAAATGCGAAAATCCGGGGAAAGTTCAAAGCCCATGGTTGTCTCGTGGTTAACAGCCAGAACTTCTTTGTTTTCTCTGCCATCGGTGCTTTTCACATCAACGCCTGCAGGACCAATATTCACAATGCTCCCCGTGCAGAACTCGCCCATGACCGTGGTGAAAGTGACCTCTTTTTTAGGCATGAGATGTAGCTGGGTTAGGCAGAAATCGTCGTTTATTCTGAGATACGTGGGATAGTTGAAACGCAGGGCTTCCTTCTCCTCATACCGCCCAGCTCCAAGGATTTGCAGAGATACATAGTATTCCTTGCCCTCATGGAAAAATGAGATTGGCGCGGATTGACCCACCTGAAGCCCGTATTTGTCGCGATCCTCTTGAGAAAAAGCAAGGAACAGGAAACCATCTTCAGCCGCAAGCAATCGACGCATGATCTTTTCACCTTGCAGCACCACGTATACCGATTGCATCCGCTCCATCAATCGACGGACCACCACGTCCACTTCTTCTTTATCACTGATAAGAGGATGTTTCGTCTTCTTTTTCCCCATGTCCCTACCTTCAAAAATAAGATCATCCGTTCATTTATCCCCAATAAGCATACCCCAGAATATGAGAAAATAAAGGGAGAAAAAATGGGAACCGCCTACCCTTTACATTAGTTCGATATGGCTTGATCATTCCAAGCTTGAGGTCAAAACAGGCACTTCTGGAAAAGCTGGCTTTGACTAAATTGGCGAACCAGCCGAGCAGGCTTTCGCATAAAAAGCACCACGGCTGCCTGGCATGATTCATGTGGGTCTTCAGGTTGGACTCAATGAAATCCAGAAGTTTTATTGCATATTTTTTCTTTTTTCGAGGTTCTATTGAGATTTTCATACCAACATCACTCTGAAAAAACGTATTGCACTTTGATTTATTGCATAAAAAGTTGTTTATTATCCAGCACGCCTCCGAGAAAACAAGAAGACCCCAACTTTTTTCGAATTTTTGGTCGTTATTTGTAGATTTATCAAAACCCCCATTGAAACAAGCAAAAGTTGGCATAATTCCTGTCTGGGTTATTGCATAAACGGAGAGTTTTATTGCATACCACCGAGTTTTTTTACAATTCGGGAGTTTTTTTTAAAACCACGGAGTTTTATGCACAAACGCGGAGTTTCATGCGTAAACGAGGCGTTTTTTTTGAGTTGTAAAAAGTTTTCTCTGTATTTCGCGCCATTGCGACGCCCCTACCACCGTTTTGGTGCTCCAGGACGAGGCCCGTTGCGGTCCTCGGTCATTGAGATTGGACACAAAGACCCCCGCAAGGACGCCCGGATCGGGGTCGAAACTTCAAGACCAGCGTTATGGGGGCGAGAGCCGTTTTGAAAACACGGAATCAGCAATCATCCGCAGATTGGTGGAAGCATTGCTCAAAAAACTAGAGTCATTAAGCTGATTAATTTCCAGCAACTTAAGCCTGGTTCGTTTTTTAATCTAACTTTTTATTTGGAAAATTGTATTTTTTTCGACGTTTGCAGACACTTATAGTAACAGCTACAGCCTTATCTTTATTCATCACTCCATTTATAGGTTAAAAATCTTAGGAGGATCTTATGTTGCGATTGAAGACCTTTGCCGTCCTTATACTTATGGTCGGTTTCACGTGTGGCGCCTTCGGCCAGGCAGCGAAGAAACAAGTCAATGGCCCAGATGTGGAACGCATTCCGGGTAAAGTAGTTCAAACCTTCACAGAACGTGGAACTCAAGGCTACGATGTAGACGAATACTTTGAAAATCAACGGGCTCTGTTCCAGGAATTGATTTCTCAACAACCCGCTCTTTCAGAACGGACCACTGTTTCGGTGGAGCTGAGCCAGGCGGATCGATTGGACCTGGACGATGCTGAATGCGCGGAATGTGGTAAAAACAAAAAGCTTAGAGTGGGAGTCGCCAAGAATATCAACATGCAGGTAGACTTCACCAACATGAGCGGGCTCACCAGTTTGAAAGCGCCTCGGGTTGAGTCTCATGGCGTCATGCAAGCCGCAAATGATGGCGGCTTTGTTTGGGGAACAGCCATTCATGCAGTAGACGGTTCTGCTGTGCGTCTGCACTTCACCGATTTTTCTCTACCTCCTGGCGTTGAACTCTTTGTATTTAACGAGGACGGCCAGGCTTTTGGTCCCTATACCAATAAAGGTCCCCTGGGAACCGGCGAGTTCTGGTCAAATACAGTGTTTGGGGATATGGCTTTTGTTCAACTCCGCTACTCCGGCCCAATCTCCAGAGAAGATCTACACGATATTGGTTTCGTAATCCAGGAAGTTGGCCATGTGGGCGCCAAGTTCCTAATGCCGTTCTTCCAAGGCTATGAGAATATCCAACATAAGTCTTTTTGTTCCTTTAACGCGAGCTGTGTTGAAAATGCGGCCTGCTCCAATGTTCCCGGCGCAATCGCTTCGGGCGCGGACGCCATGGCGCTCATTTTCTTCCAGTCCGGCGCCTACCTGTACATCTTCAGCGGCGGCCTGCTGGCGGACACAGACGCCAGCAGTGAAATACCCCTGTTCCTAACGGCCAACCACTGCATTAGCAAGGGTCGCGAGGCGAACAGTGTTGAAGCCTACTTTCAATTCACCACCAATTGCAACGGCTCCTGCTTCGACCCAAGAGGCACATCAACGCCTAGCACCAATGGCGCCAGTATTTTGAGCAGTTCGAGAACCAGCGACTATACGCTGCTGCAACTCTCTCAAAATGCTCCTTCCGGCAGCGCTTTCCTGGGCTGGACCTCTTCTCCTGTGGCCAATACCAACGGCGCAAATCTTTACAGATTGAGTCATCCCGGCGGCGCGCCTCAGGCTTATTCGGAACATTCAGTAGACACCAACACGGGCGCCTGCACCAGTTGGCCTCGTGGAAATTGGATCTACAGCAAAGATACCTACGGCGCAACTGAAGGCGGTTCTTCGGGTTCTCCGGTTCTCAATGGCTCCGGCCAGGTTGTAGGCCAGCTCTCAGGCGCCTGCGGTTTTAACGTAAACGATCCCTGTGGCTCAGATTCGAATGCGACTGTAGACGGCGCTCTGGCAGCCTATTACAGTAATGTATCCCAATATCTGGATCCCCAGGGCGGCGGCAATCCAGGCGGCGGCACGGACATGCACGTTTCCGATATTTCACTGAGCGTGAAAAACCAGGGACCCAATAAGCTGGCCAGGGCGACGGTCACCATAGTAGACGAAAACAACGATCCCGTTTCCGGCGCTACAGTTACCGGCGATTTCACGGGCGGCCTGACCGGCAGCGGCATATCTGGCACAACCGATTCATCCGGCCAGGTGACCCTGCAAACCGGAGCCCAGAGCCCCAACGGAAACTCGTTCACCTTCTGTGTTACCAGCGTTTCGGGCTCCCTGAATTACGATTCAGGCGCCAACTCAGAAACCTGCGATTCGCTTAACTATTAACCCAATTTAATTTTACAGCCCGGGACCTTCTCTTGAATGCCCCGGGCATCTTTATGTGTAAAACCACTCAAGATATTATTTCTATTAAACTTAACAAGTAAGAATGGCTCGCACGGGCGATGCGTCTGCGTCTCGAATTTTTAGAGGAAGCGCAATAAGCTGGTACAAGCCCTCAGGCACGTCGCTTAGGACAACGCCTTCCAAAATAGCGAGATCTCTACTGGCGACCGCTGAATGAGATTCCAATTCTTTTGAGGAAGCGGGATCGATAGACGGGGTGTCGATGCCCACCAGAACAACGCCAGAATCAGCGAGATGATGAACCAACTCAGGCGAAAGTGAATTAAAATCGCCGTTCCATTTATTGGGGTTGGGATAGGAGCCCGTACCAAACAACACCCGCTTTGCCTTCACCTCGCCGATCTGATCTGGATAGATTCTCGCCCCTGGCTGACAATTTACATGCACAACCTGGCAATCGCCCAGGTAATGATGTAGCGATCGTTCACCTATCCCCTCTCCGCCTTTTAAATAATGATTGGGCGCATCGACGTGGGCGCCTAAATGGACGGTGGTTCGAATGCTGGAAAGGGTTAAATTGTCGCCGTTTTCCATAGACAGGGCCTCGTCTCGGGAGAACGAGACATCTCCTGGCCAGACAGCCATTTCCGGGGTAATGGTGGGGGTGATGTCGTATATTTTCATAACCGCTCCTCAAGACGCGCAATGGCGCTGACTGGGTGAAAATAGTAGCTTATACCGAGCCCCAAGGTCAATCCCGGTTCAGGGATGGCTAGAGATGTTTTAACCATAAATCAGTCTGGAGAACGGGAAGAAAATCGGCGACAACCCGACTGGGATCCCCCGCCAGATATTGCTGGATGGCCTTGGCCAGGGCTCTTTTGTCTATGAATCCCATTTCGGACAGCTTACTGGTTTCAACCCCTTGAAAAATAGCCTCCGCCTCTTTCTTAATACCGTAATGATAATAGGCGGCAAGAGTGGGCTTGTCTTTTCTCCAGGCCACCTCTGGCGGCAGAAAATCTTCCATGGCCTGGCGGAGAAACCCTTTTCGCCAACCCTTATAACGCACCAGCTTCTGAGGAATGGCCAGCATAAACTCCGCCAACCTTTTGTCATACAAGGGATGCCGGACTTCTATACCATAGGGCGCGGCCATCCTCTGATACCAGTGAATTGCTCTACGAACCCCGGTGGAAACAGGCATAATCAACTGCCATGCCTGCTGTCTGTCCCAGTCTGAAAAGACATCAGGCCAACTGAAGAGACGTTCTTCAACCCTTTTGTAATCCTTATGATGGTCGCGCGGAATCCATGAAGGCAGAGCCCTCCCCCTTCCCGCCAGATTTTTAAGCCGGTAGCGCCAGGAACCTGAAAGAGCCGGGCTCATAAGGTTGCTCACAAGGCCTGTAAAAACAGAGCGTTGATTGGATCTCAAAAACCCAACCATTTCGAAAAGGGCCTTAATATTGCCGCGCCTGACATCTGCGGCCAATAGAGAGGCCACGCCAAGGCCTGTCATGAGACTATCGCCGCCATGCCCCGTCAACAGTACCTTTGCGCCCCGACCAGCCAGGTCTTCCATAATATATTGATCCATGAGATCCCAACATTGAAAGGGATCTTCACCGGCCTGATCGGATTGAAAAGCCCCTTTCAACAACCAGAACGCTTCACAATCCACCATATTGGCCTTAATTCCGCATTTCCGAGCAACCGCCTCACTGTAAACGCTTTCATCGCAATCCTTCAGACTATTGAATTTAAATGAGTAAGGCATTAAAGGTTTTTGAGTTTGCACGTTCGCCATCGCAGAAACCGAGGTAGAGTCCATCCCCCCGCTGAGCATGGTTCCTATAACCGAACCATCGGTTCGCAATCTGTCACGAACACAATCTGCAAAAAGGGTTTTAAAATGTTCGAAATATTGGTCTTGATCCTTATAGATTAGTGGCCTTACCTGAGAAAAGCGCCAATACTCCCGCGCCTCAAAACGACCATCTTTCGCAATAATGCAATGCCCCGCCGCCAGCCCTTTGACATTTTTGAACAAGGGAAG
>JBNKOV010000335.1:0-5989 GCA_050294955.1 Holophagae bacterium | reverse complement strand
CTCGTCGAAGTCTTGCGGTCCAGTGGTCGTGGTGGATGCAAACCAGTCATAGTTGTTTTGCAGAACACTGTTGTCGTCCAGACCATGAATCATGTTGTTGAACAACGAGGCCTGACCGCCCAGGTTCAGCTCTACTTCATCGTAGATATACTCCATGGTTCTGCGGAGCCAGGCGTCCATGAGCATCCATCCGTCCGCTCGATCATTACCGTTGATCCAGCGGAGTTGACCGCCGTCAATAAAATGACCGTCCCACAGATTCATAACATCAAGAGCGGCCTGGCGGTCAGGGTTGTTATTGTCTTCAACTGCGGCCCGGAAATAGTCGCCAACCAGGTCCCAGGGGTTTCCGCCACCGCTGTTGAACGAACGGGAACCTTCCGCCTGAAAAGGCCAGGCGTCGCTCAGGGGCGCCAGAGAGTAGGTCGCTGCAATATCCACAGCGACAGAAGCGGCTTCGTCGAAGGTCACATTGCCGCGATTCACCAATTCCGCAAGCCGGTCATTGACCACGTTGGCCCTGTGGAATGGGCCGTAGTTGTGAAAGTCGCTAAAGGGCGCGTTGTTGTAGGATACCGCCGCTTTGTTATTCCAGCCGCCGTAGTATCCTACGGGTGAATTGCGATCATGGGGCAGGTCCATAAAGACTTCTACATTGTATTCCAGGGCGGGCGCCACCGCGCCTTGAGGCAGTCGCCACTCACCATCGGGTCTTATGGGATTTCGGCCCGACATCCAATATCCAATGTTTCCGTCTCGGTCGGCATAACAGAAATGTTGACTGACGCCTACGTTGCGAAGCGCCTCGCCAAATGCATCCATGCTTTCGGTTCTGGCCAGGGTTAGGAAAGCGTCAATAGTGTCGAAGACCATGCCTCTGTGAGCGTATTTCCACGCAACAGTAGCTGACGTTATAGGCAGGACGGGACCGTGTTCTGTGAAGTAAATGGGCTGTTCGACATCCTCTTCTCCGTTCACTTTTATGGTTTCAACTCGAACCGGGTCGCCCAGAGTCGCGGGATCTTCCAGGTACAAATCCGATGTATGGGCCATGCCTACCTGCATAGACCAGGTGTGATGGGGTGTGCGGCCAATGATAATGCCGGGAATGCCTGGAACGCTCATGCCGGAAATGTTCAGTCCGCCGCCGCGAATGGAGCCCTCAACGGTAATGGAAGGGGTCATGAAGCCCATCTGGGGTCCGGAATATAGGATGGGATTTCCAGATTGAGTTCTATCGCCAGCAATAACCCAGGCGTAACGTCCGCTCTTGTATTTGGCGTTCAGGCTCTCCAAGACTTCCTCGCGGTTGCGCGTTAATCCTGCGAGCTCATCCGCCAAGGCGCGGAAATTAATGTCTGACCGCAAGGGGCCGGCCGTGCCGCCGTTTTTGCGGGCCGGTTTGGCTTTGAGAACGGGGATGTCGTGGATCATGGTAGTTGCAGTGGGATCGTTGATCCAGCGCAGATCTTCGAACATGGCTAGGGCCGTTTCCGGATGATTTTCCTGAAGGGCTTGCAGCAGAGATGCGTTGGCAAGTTGGCCTTGACCCACACCGTTGGGATCGAATTGTCTCAGCAGGGCGGAAGTCATGATCATAGAGTCGGTTGCTGTGTAGGCTGGCATGGGCAGGGGATTGACGCCGATGAACTGCAGACCCAGAAACTCGGTGGGCATGAGTGAGTTGTCTGCGTTGACTTCTGCGATGTGGCGATTTACGCCATCAATATAGGCGCTTACTGCAATTTTAGCATCCGGCGCCATTGCCTGGTATTGGGCTTGAAGTTCATTTTCTGAATAACCCACGGTTCGTTCGAAAATATCGCTCGGTAGACCCGAACTTCCAAGCCATTCCGAAAGCAAGCCGCGAGCTGAGCGGCGGAGGGTTTCCATTTGCCACAGGCGATCATTGGCAACTGCGTATCCCATAGCGCTCATGACATCTTCCAGGGATCCGTTTTCAATAAACCATACCCCTTGAGCGTCCCGAGTGGTTGACGCGTGACTCATAGGTTCGGCCTGGTTCGTCCACAAAAAAGTAGATTCAGGAATATTGCTGCGCAGCGCTGTTAAGGCCATGGGTTGTTCTGAGTAGACCTCGTAAGTGTAGCCTTCCATATGAGTAAATTGTTCCAAGCCGGGCATTCCAATAATAAAAAGAGTCTTGGCGGAGGGGGCGAGAGGTTCGCCATCGTTGGCTTGAACCGATTTGACAATATTGCCTGAGGCGTCTCTTTGGGCTACCCAAATATTGGCGGGCGCTGTGCCTACATTCACAGCCGCGAAACCGTCAAAAACAACAGACCAATCACCGGCGAGCAGGCGGTAGGAGGTGGCTTCTTCCGAAGTTTCCCGGACATGGGCGGGGCTTCCGCCTTCTCTCGTGGTTACATATGCCGCAGTAACCAGGACATCATCTCCTTCAATAGAAAAGGAGGCTGTCTGGTTTGTGCCGAAAAGCTCATCTGAAGACATGACCATGGTTGTTTTCGCTTCCATGCGCCCGGAAACCGGCTCCAGACTATTGCCGTCGCTGTCAAAGGGCTGCAAGGTGTAGGATGCCGCCTCGACCGACATATTTTCAATAATAATGGAGGTGGTAAAGCCGCCGTCTGGACGGGTTACATGTGGGATAATGCGCATTTGCGCGAACAGGGCGGTGGCGAAAAACACCGTCAATATACATAGGGGCATTCGAATCTTCTGGAACATATACTCCTCCAATGGATGGTTCAAAATACTGGTCTTCAGGCTGGCGAAACCTGATGAAGATCAGATGCATGGGCCCGTTTAACATGTTAAGAAGAGGATGATTCCGCGACTTTCATCACTTCTCGTTTAGCATTGTCCTCTATCCTAGCGCTTTTTCGGAAAAATGCCAAACATTCCCTTGAAAAAATATCTTCCTTCGGGTATCCCAATCTCGTCGGCGATCCACTGCCGCAACCAGCGGCCACGCAAAGAAACTGGCATCGACAAATAGCCTAAGCGCCTGTGTCTTACTGGATCCAAACCCTGGTTTGGAAAAACATCTTCACCTGGTTTCTCTATTATGGAGAATTAGTTAAAGCTGTCATGACTTCTGCGTCTTAGAGTTGTCTTGATGATGCCTGGTATGATTTCGAGATGGTCGGTCATCATGTCCATTGCAAGGTTCCTGCTGATTTTGAACATGTGAGTGTAGTCTTCTGAAACTGCGCTAAAGGTGCGGATGTTGGTGTCTAATGTTGCGATTTCTCCCAGCATTTCGCCCCTCCCAATTTGCGCGACTACCTTGCCTTCTGGCGTTTGTACTGCAATGGATCCAGTGATGATAAAGTACATGGAATCGCCTGGCTCACCCTGATTGAATAAGGTCTCTTTTGGTTTGATCCTCACTTCTTCCACCCGCTCCGCAAATCTGATGAGCACTTTTTCCGGTATGGGTTTGAAGATGGATATTTCTTTTAACCTTTTGATTTTATCGAATATAAGCAGCTTTTTGGCGGGCATGCCGGTTTGACTTTCCATTTCCACACCCAGGTTTTTTAGCTCCGATTGAATGCGGATGGGCAGGCGCTTCAGGAGTTTTTGAAATACTTCAATATCAAGGCGTCTAATCGTTCGAGCGGAAATCTCTCGGATCATGTGATTGGGGTGTTGGAGGTTGGAGATCAGTGCGTCCGGCACATGATGGCCGCCCATGCGGAATAAGGCGTCTATGGCGCAGGCCTTTGTCCAGGAATTGATATAGGTGGGACCCTGTATGAGCAATTCTTCTAAACGTTCTTTTTGCCTGTAGGTTTCCTGGGGACAATAGCGTTGCAGTCTTGCGAGTCGTTGCGCCGGCGGCAGACATTCGAATAGGGGAAATAAATAAGGCTTTAATTCTGCCGGAGTGGCGTGTTCGGCTATTTCCAAGGCAAAGGCGCGTGAGCCTTCGGACTGGGTTACATTGTCTTTAATGAGGCGGATGGCTTTTTTGTCGCAGATGAGGGTAAGGAGGAGATACAGCATTTCAAACCCAGCGAGGATTTCATTTTTCAGCGCGTTATAGGTCGGGGCCATGAGGCCTTCATCGCCCAGGTCCAAGCGGGCTGCTGTGTTCCAGGCTATGTATTTGACCTTGGCGATGATGCTGCTTTTGATCATGCCAAAATATTCGTTGCTGGCCTGATAGCCCAGATAACCCAAAGAGAACAGTGCCTGGTGCCGCACGTCTCGTTGGGGATAGATGATCTTGTCCAACAGGAAGTTTTGTGCGGCTTCGCCGCCCACGCGCTCGTGAACTTTCAGAATACGGATTTGAATTTCCGGTTGGTTCTGGAATCGGTAAAAGGTGAAATCTGCCTGAGTCACGGCTTCACCTGAGGCGGTGAGCGCGGTGGCTGCGAAATTACAATACATTCCCGAGCTGAGCATTTCTATGAGGCATGGCCAATACAAAGGATTCCGGGAGATGCCTGCACTGAGAATGGCAGTTTGGCGAACTGTTGGGTCAGGGTCCCAAAGCATTTTTCTTAATAGCTCGACAGAATCAGAGTTTTTGGGTCTGCTTAAAAGCAGGGCGGCGAACGCTCGGTCCTCAGAGTTGTTGGAAGCGGCGAGATTTTTCAACCTGGATAATGGTAATTGGTGGGATTTGATTTGGTTCAAGACATCCCAGGTATGTTGAATGTCTTCTCGGGCTTCTTCATACTTTGAATCGTCAAGCATGTCTTCCAGTACGCCGCTAATTTCAACCTGGCGCAGTCGGCGGATTCTGGCCAGCAGGTCTTTGCGGAATTCGGGCGAAACCACCAACAACAATTTGGGCAGGAATATGTTCAACAAACCGGGCTCAACCTTTTCTATAACATTCAAGGCATATCCCAGTTCTTTTTCAGACATGCCATTCATGGCTTGGGCGAGCTGTTCAACCGGGGTGGGCAAGACCGACTTAAGGGAACTGTGACTCAGTCTTTCCATCAATTTTTTGCGGTATTGCTTGTAAGTCATGAAAGTCGCGCCCAGCCACAAGAGAATGATGGCGCTCATGGTTTTGGATATGATGCTTATTTCAAATTCCGGTTGTCGGGTTATTAAGAGCAATGCAATACCGGTTATGACGACACTGGCCTGGCGAACGACGCCTTCTGCCCGTGTCTGAACTGCAAATCGGTCTTTTGGAGGCAGGGGCTGGAAAAGAACTTTAAAGGATGGGTCGAATACAGCGAATCGCAGAACATGTTCTAATATTTTTGTTACCAGTATCATGACAAAGAAGAATGGTGCAGTGGTGTCGGTTTTAAAGGCGATAAAGGCAATACACAAAAAGACTACGACTGGGAGGCTGTAGAGTCCTGCCACGATGCCGTATGCTCGTAAAAGGCGTCCAGAAATCAGGGTTTTGACCAGTAATTCCGCAAAACTCATGGCCCCGAAGTAGATGGCGAGGAAGGATGCCAGGTTTTGGCCGCTTTGGTATTGGTCGAATTGGGCCAAAAGAATGAAATCCAAAAATTGTTGGTTGCAAACCGCAAAAAAGACAATAGCTGAAATTAGGAGGAAATAAGGATCCAGGCGTTCAGGTTTTGTTTTTATTGGCGCTTCATCCGCTTCTTGAGGCGGCTCATTTTCCTGATCAGGTTTTTGCAAATAGCTGGAAAGGGTTTTGAGCAAAATTGGAACCATGATCATGCTGAAACCCAGACCCACGGTTGAAAAAGCCAGGATGCTGGCGGCTGAGTGGGCATAGGAGGGAAGGAATGGAATAATCAGGAAAGCGCCAATATTAGAGGCGACCTCTCCAGAACTAATGAGGCCAAACAAGCGTTTTCCCTGTTGCAAATTGAACAAACGTCCCGCCAGGCCCCAAAAGCCCAGAGCCGTCATGGAAAGGGCTGGGCCAATCCAGATGAATGTGAAGAAGGAAAACCATGGATTGTCGGTAAACTGAAAGCCCAGGCTAAATGGCAGGACGAGGACCAGATTAATAGCGTGAGACCAGACCATGAGGTTCTGAAAGCTA
>JBNKOV010000334.1:0-6001 GCA_050294955.1 Holophagae bacterium | reverse complement strand
GGAGAACATGGCGGTTTGATGGGGGGTCGGCAAAGCCGCCGCAATCAGTTTCACATCGGGCGCAAAGCCCATATCAAGCATGCGATCGGCCTCGTCGAGGACAAACATTTCAACAAAATCGGAGCCCGAAATGGAGAAAAAGGGCACGTTGGCCTCGCCCGCTGTTGCCCGCGCCAACAGGGTCTTGCCGGTTCCCGGAGGTCCCATTAACAGGACGCCCTTGGGGATTTTGCCGCCCAGGCGCTGAAATTTTTGAGGCTCTTTCAGGAAGTCGATGATCTCTTCCAACTCTTCTTTGGCCTCGTCGCATCCCGCGACTTCCACGAACGTAATCTTCTTCTGGTTGCTGTTGAGCATTTTGGCCTTGCTCTTGCCAAACATCATGGCCTTGTTGCCGCCAGCCTGCATCTGTCTGATAAAAAAGAACCAGAGCACTACAAAAAATCCGAGAGGAACAAGCCAGGTGAACATTTGAAGCACAAAATCACTGGTGGAGCTGTTCTCCATTTCAACTTCGCCTACATTCCACTCAAGCACTTGGGGAATGAGGCCATCGTAAAACATGATGGAGGCGGTGAACCCGCTAACCTCTCTTCTCGAATCAAACCGTTGCTTCTTCTTGAATTCCCCTTCGATTTTGGTGGGGGAAATTTTCAGCGACTTAATGAGATCTTGCTGGGCGTAAAGCACCACGTCACTGAATGAAGCTTCTTCTACAGCACCGCTATAGCTTTGCATATAAATGATGCTGGAGATGATTACCATGGGAATCACGAGCCACAATATAATGGTTCGAATTGTATTGTTCAAGTCCTATACCCTCCCGGACATTCGGTCGAACTGTCTATTTTAGCTTATTATGAGCGGAATGGCTATCATAAGTAGGAATTTGATTCGCAAATCCGCTCACCGTTAACGGCTTATTTCTGGCTTTTGCAACAGGTCCGCGCTCACCCGCCGCGTTTGGGGGAGAATCGTCTGGTTTTCTACATAAGGCGAACCCACTTATCCCAGCACTCTCCCCTGCCCTGGTCCAGGGTGAGCATGCCGGTTCGTTCCATTTCAAGAACCTGGTGTAAATGACAGACCTCGCCGCCCAGGGTGAACACGGGCAGGGCCTCTCTAATGCGATGGGGCGCGCGGCTTAACCGCAACCGCTCCTTTACCTTTTTGGGCAGAGATTCATGGCGGGCAATGTGGTAGCTGTCCCCAAACTGCCGCGCCAGATCTTCACACAGGTTTAATCGGAAGGACCAAGATCCCCAATCTACGTTTTCGCCAAAAAAGGCGTCCCGTTCCTCGATGGGAGGCAGCAGGGTTAAGCCGTCTAAATCTAAATAACAGCGCTGACCGCCAAGATCGAAAGAACCCCAAGAACCCTCTTTCAACCATCGGCGCAGTTGCCCGTGTTCCCGTTTCTTGGGTTTGGCGAGCCCCCTGGCTTCCCAAAACAGTTTCAGCAGGAAGTCCCAGAGATAGGGCTGATCAGGGTGAAACGCTTTCCTGGCCAGCAGGCCATCCCGATAATGTTTTTGGAAAAGACGCCGAGCCGCCTGATTTAGCTGATCTTGAAGGTCCCGCAAATCTTCGGACCAGGCCGCCATGTTGGCCTCAAATCCCCCGTGAAACCGTTTGAGGGTGGGAACCACCGTATGGCGCAACGCGTTGCGAAAACGGGTTTGATCCTCGTTGGAGGGATCATTCAACCAGGCCACGTCCGCTGCTCGGGCATGATCCAGCAGCGTGTCCCGGTCTATGTTCAAAAACGGACGGAGCCGGCCGTCTCTCTGAGATTGCATGCCAATGGCTGTGGCCGCGCCAGCGCCGCGAACCAGGGTCTGAAGGATGGTTTCCGCCTGGTCGCCCGCATGGTGAGCCAAAACCACCCAAGCGCCTTCTTCCCTGAGCGCTTCCATGGCCCGTCGGCGGAAGTTGGCCGCTTCGTATTCGAAATTGCCATTACCCTGCCATTCCCAATCTAGGACATGAAGTTCCACACCCAACTTTTTGGTTGTTTCACGCACCAGATCGCAGGCCTTCTCGGCGAATTCTCCGGTGTGATGATTGACGTGAACCACTTTAATAGGAGCACAATGGACATGGGCGCATCGAACAAAAACGTCTAACAGAGTCATGGAATCCAGACCACCGCTCACCGACAGCAACAGGGCAGTCGCCCCGTGATAGGGGGGTTGGGCCAACTGGGGTCTCAACCGTTTCATGAGTCTGGTTTTCAACATGGTCACCTGTTTCCGGCCGCTCTTCCCCGCACAGCCGCCGGTATTATAGATACGGGCTGGGAGGTGAAAAAGTTGAATTTCACATCCCATCCCTATGGAAAGAACGCCCCAAAGGGCCGCTCTCTTTCAATTTTCTTCGTAAAATGTCAAAAGGGAACTCCCTGGCAAGCCGCTCGTCTCTAGGGCTCTGCCTCCGACAACCGCCCAAAGTCATCCTCGTATCGCACGATGTCGTCCTCTCCAAAATAATCGCCCAGTTGCACTTCTATAATAGATAGGGTCTGGTCGCCCGGATTCTCAATCCGGTGCCGACAGCCCTTGGGAATGACCACGGTCTCCCCTGCCGATCGATCCTGAACCGTGTCGTCCAGGGTAATGCGGGCTGTTCCATCTATCACCACCCAATGTTCCGTTCGATGGTTGTGGGATTGCAAGGAAAGTCGTTTTCCTGGAAGCACATCCAGGCGTTTGGTTTTGCAGTCGGGGAACTCCCCGAGCACAGTGAAACTGCCCCAGGGGCGGATTTCTGTGGGTTCTGGTGCATAGGTTTGGCTCATGGGCGACACTCCGCGGTTACTTCTCCATATGCGGCATCTTAACATTTAACCGGGGGGATGGAAAATTTTTTCAGAGTTTTTAAACCCATCAGCCGGAAGACCGCTCAGGTTCAGGGATCCAACTCCAGCACATGCAGCAGGAAGGCAAATTCAAACGCGATCTCTTTATACTGCTTGTCCCGAGCTGAAGCGCCGCTGTGACCTGCATCCATTTCGGTCTTCAACAACAGGAGGTGGTTGTCTGTTTTCATATCCCTGAGTCGCGCCACCCATTTCGCAGGCTCCCAATACTGAACCTGAGAATCGTGGAGACCGGCCACCACCAACATATGCGGGTATTCCTGCGCCTTCACGTTATCGTAGGGCGAGTAGGACAACATATAGTCGTAGAATTCCTTCTCGCCAGGATTGCCCCATTCGTCGTACTCACTGGTTGTAAGGGGGATAGAAGAGTCCAGCATGGTAGTCATGACATCCACAAAAGGCACCCCGGCCACAATGCCCTTAAACAGGCCAGGCGCCATGTTGACCACCGCGCCCATCAGCAGACCGCCCGCACTGCCCCCTTGTGCAAAGACCTGACTGGGATGGGCATAGCCCGACTTAACCAGATGCCGGGCGCAGGCGATGAAATCGGTGAAGGTGTTTCGTTTCTTCAACAGCTTCCCATCTTCATACCACTTCCGGCCCAAGAGTTGACCCCCGCGAATATGAGCAATGGCGAACACAAAACCCCGATCCAAAAGGCTGAGATGGGTTGAGCGGAAATCCACGTCAATTGTATGGCCGTAGGAGCCGTAACCGTAAAGCAGCAGAGGATTTCCCCCTTCCTTTTTCATGTCCTTGCGGTAGACCAGCGTAATGGGAACCTGAGTTCCATCTTCG
The DNA here is from genome assembly GCA_050294955.1 of Holophagae bacterium. Lineage (GTDB taxonomy): Bacteria > Acidobacteriota > Holophagae > Acanthopleuribacterales > Acanthopleuribacteraceae > JBNKOV01. Next base: position 2,319 of record JBNKOV010000334.1, on the reverse strand, counting down.
GCAAGCGCCGCGACGCGCTGGGTCTCGTAATTGTCCTTGTCAAACCCGCCCAAGACCTGCTTCTGCTTGAGCAGCGTTTTCTCACGGGTTTTGGTGTTGTAATCAAATGTAGAGTGGGGCGTTGTGAGAGAAGAATACCCATAGCGAAACAGGGAAGTGTCTGTCTCATTATTTCCAGCGCCGTAAACCTGATAGGCCTCCTCGCCGAAATCCAGATAATGCTCAGGCTCATCGGACCAGGGCATGATTCGCATATGAATGAGACCGTCGCGCCGCTCCTTGAGAGCCAGGAAATCGTCGAATAAATCGAAGTTTTCCAGATAGGTGTCCTCTCGATGCGCAACCAGCTCCGTCCAATGCGCCATCTCCGTTTGCGCCTCGGGCGCGGTCATGAGCTTGAAATTGATAGCCTCGTGATTGGTGCCCACATAAAAGGTGTCGCCCAAATGGTCCACGGAATATTCATGGCCCCGAATGCGAGATTGAAACAGCCGAAATGCGCCCGTAGGATTGTCCGACTCCAAAATGCGGTACTCGCTGCTGATCGTCTGCCAACTGCTGATCATCAGGAACTTTCGCGACTTGGACTTGGAGATCTGGCAATCGTAGGTATCGTCCTTTTCCTCAAAAACCAACACGTCTTCCGCCGGATCGCTGCCCAGAACATGGCGATAAACCCGGTCCCAGCGCAGGGTTTCCAAATCTTGTCTGACATAAAAAAAGTGCTTGCCGTCTTCGGCCCAGGTGACACTGCTGGTGGTGTTGGGAATCTGTTCTTCAAGGATTTCGCCCGTAGTAAGGTTCTTGAAATAAAGAGTGTAGATGCGTCGGCCCACCGTATCCACGGAAAAGGCGATCATATCTTGGGAGGGACTGGTGGCCACCACCCCAACGCTGTAATAGTCGTGGCCCTCCGCGAGGTCATTCACATCAAGCATGATCTGCTCTTCGCCGTCAAGTTGGGCTTTTCTACAATAGATAGGGTAGTCCCTGTTGTCTTCGAATCGGGTATAATAGTAGTAGTCCCTGATGCGGGAAGGCACCGAGCTGTCGGCCTGCGGAATGCGGCCCTTAATTTCCTGGTAAAGGGTTTCCTGCAAATGGGCGCATGCGTCCATAACCTTTTTGGTATGTGCGTTTTCCTCTTCAAGATACGCAATAACCTCCGGGTTTTCCCGTTCTCTCAGCCAGTAGTATTCATCTCTGCGAACGTGACCGTGCGCTTCCAGTTCCCGAGGTTTCTTGGCAACCATATGCAGGGGCTCCTTCCTAATAAATCATCGTGTGTCGCGCCGCCGCCGACCCATGGTCGTTTAGACGTTTGACCATTGTAGACCCGGACCCCAATCTCTACAACCCCTTGTAGGAAAACCGGGAAATATTCTGATCGTCATTTTTTCGCAGCTTAAAGACCGCCTGCCCTGAAAGGCGCCAGAAATCAAGGACAAGACTCCATTGCAAAAGCGCAGGATCACCGAATTCAAACTCAAGAAAAAACAAACGCTTGCCCAAACCCAAAGGTTCTGCAAAATGACCCCCTGGCTCTTGAAAGGCCAAAGCGAGAGCCTGTACATAGCGCTATTTGGGGCTTCCGCATTTGTGGGTTTACAAATTTAGAGCCGACCGTTTGAATTTTCCACCCCTTGCATGAGCCCCGCAAAACGGCTAATGGCGGGCTTTTTGAACAAATTATAAAAATTAATTCAGATTCTGTATAGGAATGTCGAAAACAGAATCAAGGGTGGGATACGGGTTGGCTCCTGGTGAACCTACACAAATCGTGAGCGCCGACAACCTCGGCAAGGCCAAATTTCTTTGGACTTTCACGATTAGCGCGCGTCATAATAACGGGCCGGGACTTCAGTTCCCCCGACTCTTGGAAGTGACAGGCTTTGCCGGTCATGCACCAACAAGGGATCATTCGGAAACCAGAACCTTGGGGATTTCGTATAGACCACATGAGCGAGTTGAAAAGAGGTGCCCATGCAATCTAAAACAAAAGAACACATCCAATCATTACTGGCAGAAGCGCAAACCCTGCTCGTGGTTCCGCCGTTCTTGCCTCTGAACCGGCCGCAGATGAGCGCGCATTTATTGCAAGCTGAAGCCGGGAAGGCGGGAATCAAGGTAAGCGTTTTGTACGCCAGCCACATTCTTGCTGCTGAGTTGGGCATGGCGTTTTACGATGCATTGTGCAACGGTCCCAGAGGTTGGTTGCCCGGCGAACGTTTTTTTGCACGAGCCGCACACGGCGCGCCCCCATGGGGTCACAGGTCGGATAGTTTTTTTGAAGCATTGGAAAGAACCCACACGCCCTAT
>JBNKOV010000333.1:0-6012 GCA_050294955.1 Holophagae bacterium | reverse complement strand
TGGCCCCTTTCTCAACCCAAGAACTGCCTTTATCGAACTCGGAAGTCACCGTTGCTTCTACTGTGGCTTTATAACCGTCGCCGTCTCTTTTTACGGAAACCGACCATTGGGGGTTTGTTCCAGAGGTTGTTTGGGCGTCTTCCTCATTATCCGGATTATCAGGAACTTCCATAAAGTCGCCCCAGTCAAGCTTTGGGTCGTATGGGCAAATCTGGGCAAATGCCCAGGCGCTTGAGGCCAGGCACAAAACCATAGTCATCGCTTTAATCGTCATGTCTCTCCTCCCCTGTTGAGATCTATAAAAAAGCCCGAGAACGGTGGAACCGGTCTCGGGCTATTAGGGTTTAAGGATGGCCCTTAACGGGTCTTCATAGGCGTCTCAACGCCATCGGGGTCAGGACCCATGACGCAATCTTCCAGTAGGAAGTAGTCCTCGTCATTTACTTCACCATCGCCATTCAGGTCGCCGCCATTATGAGAACAGGCCACAGACTCGCCAGCCAGGATCGCCATAAGCGCTTCCTGATCCTGGAAGTCCACCCGACCGTCACAGTTGACGTCACAGGGGTTGGTGGCTTTGGAAACGCCAAGCTCTACATGAGCTTCCAAAAAGGCCGGCGCTGTCCAGCCGTTGGTTGCCTGTGTGGGTGAATCGGAGAATACGAGGGAAACAACCGTAATGCCGCGACCGTTGCCCGCTGTTTGCTCGATAGCGTCTAAGAAGGGAGATTCCAGTTCATCTGCTTCGGGATCTCTCTCAGCCAGCCAGGCGGTGTAGGTTAGATCGGCGCCATCTCCCATCATCAGCCGGATAACTCCAGACATTAGGATCTGGCCGTCCTGGCCAATTACATTAATCACGTCTTCATAGGGTCGAGTGTAGAAGTAAGGAATACCCATGCGGTCCCCACCGTAGTACATGACAGGAAATTCTACCAGCGCATTTTGGAAGATGGGATCGATAAAGGGCTGATTATTAAAGGAAAATGAAGCGAGATGCATGGGAGGAAGGAAGAAGCCGCCATCCTCTGGATTCACCATCATGCCAGTCTTCTCGCTGGTTCCCTTGGGCGTTTCCACTTTTGGAGGATTCAGCCAAGCCTCGATTTTTTTGCACCATTCCGCCTGCTTCGCCTTGTTCTGACTGTGTTCGGTTTCATCGTCATATTGCTCTTGCAGGTCGTCGCATTTGGACAACATGCGGTCAATGATTCGCTGCGCTTCGGCGCCGGCAAAGTCTGCTGCATCTTGGGCCGTTGCGCCGCTCTGTTCGACGCCGTCCAGAGCTTCCTGAAGTTGACGCGCCCAATACTCGGAAATATCCAAATGATACTGCTCATGTTGAAGCAATTCGTCGGTTTTAGCGCCTTTCTCGACAGTAGAGCCGCCTTTGTTGAAAACGGACGAAACTTTGGCCTTAACCTTCGCCTTGTAGGTATTCCCGTCTTTTTCCACTGTGATGGAATATTCGTATTTAACGCCAGAGTCGGTGACGGCGTCGTGGTCGTTATTCGGATCGTCTGGGACCTCTCTAAAATCGTCCCAATCCAGATCAGGGTCATAAGGACATTCTTGGGCCAGGCCATAGCCAAACCCCATAATCAAAAGCAGGAACAGTGCAATATTTTTCATCAACAAACTCCTCCATTGTTGGTGTAAACTTTTTGCCATACCGCCTTGGATCTGCGCCTTGCTTTAGTAAAGCGACCCGCCGCGATATAGGGCCAGATGATAAATTTTTATTTACCGAGAAGCCACCCCAAGCTAACATACCCCCGTATTGCTGGGTGGAACAAAGTCGGCGTTTATCACTAAGAATCCTATCACGAAACCCAATCGCATGGTAGTGACACTTATCATCATTTCGCACAACCCACGCTTTTTCAGCAAAATAAAAAAGGCCGCCTGATCGGGGTTTATTTTAAACTTTAAACACATGTGCTGCATTATCTGTACATTATCCATTTCCTGCCCCAAATGGAGCTGACTCACCCATAGAACAAGATCCTTTACGTTTTACAAATCTTGAGATAAGATAGACATTCCTATCCGGTCCCCGGTTTGACCGACATCCACTGGGCTTGAATGCCCCTATATACATGGGACAACCACTACGCGCAAATCTGTTACCAATTGGAGGAACACGTGTTAACCCATAGAACTATAATTTTGGCATGCTCTTTTTTAGCTTTTTTGACTGCCCCCTTAATTGGAGGTAGCCCATTTCTGACCCGCGATCAGGCTGCAGCGCAACTTATTTATGAGTTGGACCTGAATGGGGCTGAAGATTGCATTGTGAGAAGTCCCATGGAGGATTTTGGTTTTGGTCCTGGATTTGAAGGGCTTCTTCCCAAAAACACTCTCATTCAACCTCTCGCCAATACGCCACTCCTAGCTGGCGGGCTTACCCTCACCGGTCCTGCGTATTTCTTTTTTATCGACGATCAACCACGAGCCAATTTTGGCAAACAAACCCGTTTTGTGTTTGTTGACGCTACCTTGCAAGCCCCAACCCTTGCCAACGGCGGCATTACGGTCCAAATTCAGAGCCAACCGCCTGTCATCGCCTGCCCGGGTGATGAAGCCTGGGTCTGGTTCCAGAATCCAGCAGCCCGAAATGGCCTAATCCTTGGCGAGCCTCAAGAGACGGAACCTCAGGACCCCGATCAGAAGGGACTGGAGCCCAAGTGCAAGGTTCGCCAAAGCGGCCCGGACAACAAAGACAAAACCGACATCAAAAAGAAGGACACGGATAAAGATGGCAAATATGACACTTGCGAGCGAAAGACGGATCTCGGCGGAGACGGCAAGATAGACAAGTGTTATAAAGAAGAGGACATGGACGAAGACGGCACCCCTGAAAAGACCACTTGCGTTGCCTATGAAGATGGTGTGAAAAAAACCAAATACGACTATGAGGACAACGACGACGATGGCAAATCGGATAAAATCACCTGTTATAAATGGGAGAACGACGCCTGGGTGAAAACAAAGGAAACCCCCAAGCGCAGTGAGAACAGTTTTCGCATGGATGGCGGTCATGGCAGCCAACTGGGCGGCGAACCGTTCGTGCTGATTTCCGAAGACATCACCTGGGAAAACCCTCGGGTAACGGTGTTTGCAGGCGCTGATGCGGCCGAAGTCTCGGTCTTGGATCCCTTTCACATTGCTGGTTTAACCCAGAGTTATTTTGCTGGAACCCACAATGTGCTGGTGGCCGATTTCGACGAAGACTCGCCTTCCTACGGCTTCGATGAGTTAATTGGCGGCATCACCCTTGACCCGGTCATTGACATTGACCAACTCAATCCGGCCGAAGGCCCTTGCAACCAGTTCGCCGAGGTGGAGATTCGCGGCGTTGGGTTTGAACCAGATGTTATGGTTACGACAACCGACGGCGAGTTCATTCCGGTTGTGTGGATCGACGAAACCACGCTCATGGCCACATTGCCTCCCGGTCCCTGCGGCGACGACTTGGATCTGTCGGTATGGAATCCGTCTTCCGGTCCTGAAGGTCCTGTCACCACCTTAATCCACGCCTATTCCCGGCTGCTGGATTCCGATGTAACGGCCCCGGTCCTAATCTGTCCCCAAGCCATCAGCATGGTTGCAGGAGAAAACGGTTGGGCGAGGTTGCCCAATTCGTTTCAAGCAGAGGCCTGGGATAATTCAGGTAAAGCCGGTGTTTACCGACTCCAGGCTGGCCCCATGGAGCCCGGCTTGCACCAGGTGACCTTTGAAGCCGTGGACGCAGCAGGGAACCGGACTTCTTGCTCTGTTGACGTAACCGTTCACCCCAATCCCAATTCCAAGAGCAGGGAAAGAATCAGACGTTAACCCCAAGCCGCGCTCCAAACCTGCGAGCGCGGCTTTATTAAACCCGTTATGGGCGAGCCGATCAATCCATCGCTTTCTCAAGTCCCATTTCCAGGCCGGTTTATGCTACAATCTCGCCCGTGAGGAGATGGACTGGGCATGGACGATTTTTCAAAAAAGTTGTTGGACTGGTACGACGGCGCAAGTCGTAAACTGCCCTGGCGGATGTCTCGCGATCCCTATGCCATCCTGGTGTCCGAAATCATGCTTCAGCAGACCCAGGTTAAGACGGTCATTCCCTATTACCACCGTTTTTTGGAGAAGTTTCCAACACCTCACGCCTTGGCCCAGGCGCCCGAAGAGGATCTTTTAAAGATGTGGCAAGGTTTGGGTTATTACCGCAGGGCAAGAAATCTACAAATTGCTGCGAAACAGATTGTTGAAGAGCATAACGGCATTTTTCCCAAGGAAAAAGCCAACATAGACGCTCTGAAAGGGGTTGGCGCTTACACCTCCGCGGCTGTTGCCTCAATCGCCGTTGGAGAGCCCTGGGCGTGTGTTGACGGCAACGTGATCCGGGTGATCTCCCGAATGCAGGCCTGTGATGATGATGTGGGTCTGGCCAAAACCAAGAGATACATTCAGGAACAAGCCCAGGAGCAGCTTTCCCTCAGTCGCCCCGGCGACTTCAATCAGGCCATGATGGAATTGGGCGCCACTGTCTGCACGCCCCGAAATCCCGGCTGTCTGACTTGCGGCGTCAACGACTTCTGCCAGACCTTCCAATCTGGAGAAGACCCTCATACAAGGCCCGTTAAGGCTAAAAAAGCGGCCGCCTCCAAGGTGACCTTCAAAAGCCTTTTTCTTTACTGCGGCAATCGCCTGCTGCTTGCAAGGAGACCGGCCAAAGGTCTCATGGCGGGCATGTGGGAATTGCCAGCCCAACACGCCCAAAATTATCTGCCCTGGGATCAGTTGTTCAACCAGGCGCCGACCTATCAGGGCGAAATAAAGCCCGTAGTTCATAAATTCACCCACCTGCACGCCACTTATGAGGTGTCCGTTTACAGCCATCCCTCGCCATTGGAATGGTTGAAAACACCCGATGGCTACGCCGAAACGCGGTGGGTTGGCCAGGACGATTTTAAGCGCCTGCCCATTACCAAAGTACTCACAAAACTACTGCCAATCCTAACCGGATTCCTTAAGGGAGAATCATCATGCCGAAAAAAACACTCCGGCTTGCCTGGAATGCAAACTACGAATTGAGGGAGGTTCAAAACCCCAAAGAGCTGGTTATTCTGCTTCACGGCTACCAGCAAAGCGGGGAGCTGATCTACCGTTTATTGGAAGATTGCGTTGGACCGGATTCGGTCGTTCTGGCCCCGGACGCGCCATTCCCCATTCCACAGAAGGTCAACAAAAATTACCAGATAGCCTTCACGTGGTATTTCTTCGACCCGGAGACAGACACCTATCTCTACGACATGAGCATTGCCCTGGACTACCTGCACGAATTACTGGCCGAGTTAAAGCTGGACAATCTGCCAACGCGCATCATCGGTTATTCCCAGGGGGGTTATCTCGCGCCATTTCTTGGAGAGAGACTGCCGCAAACCAAACAGGTAATTGGCGTCAACTGCCGATTTCGCAGCGAAGCGCTGTCCTGCCCGCTTCCCTTCCCACTGGACGCCATTCACGGGGAAAAGGACGTTCTGGTGGATCCCCAACGAGCCAGTAAATGTCATCAGCAATTACTGAGCCAGGGTTGCCGAGGCGAATTCCACTTATTAGAAAACAGCGGACACGGCATAAGCGCAGATGTTCGCAGCACTTTGACGTCGCTGCTTAAGTAGGTCCCGGAAAAGGTATATGGAGCGCCCCGATGGGCGCTCTTACAACAAGGCCTGAATGTCGTTGATCAATGCTTCAACCCGATCATCCTCAACGCCATCGTAATACCCACGAATGTTGCCCTCTCGATCAATCAACACAAATTGCTGGCTGTGCCTGAATAGCTCTTCTGGGTCGCCGATTTTAAATCCATCTACTGAAATACGCAGGATCTCCTCTTTCTCGCCTGTGAGAAAGTGCCAGCGAGAGATATCGGCCTTAAACTTTGCGCCGTAACGGGTTAACACCTCCGGCGTGTCATGGCTGGGATAAACGGTAATATTTACCAGCCGCACATCATCC
>JBNKOV010000332.1:0-6028 GCA_050294955.1 Holophagae bacterium | reverse complement strand
CCAAAATAGAGACGATATAGTTGAACATTGCATCATCGTCCAATTCCTTCAACTCACTCACAGTAACCTCTGACTTTCCGCCAAACCCTCCAGCCAGGAACCCAGCATAGAGCATGCCGGTTCGCGCGCGGGTGAGCGAAAGAGACGCGCCTTCCTCTTCTGACGGCCAGGTGTCAAAAAAGATCAACGAGGAAATCTCCCTGCCTGCTTCAGTCAGTTGTTGGGCCATCTCATAAGCAATCAGACCTCCCATGGAGTGGCCGCCCAAGCACACCGGCCCGCAGGGGTAAACCGCCCCCATTGCCCGGATATATGTTTCCGCCATGTCTTCAATCCGGTCCTGAACCTCAGCGCCGGAAGTAAGACCGCTTGAAACAAAACCGTAGATGGGTCTGCCTTGTGGATACCCCAAAATAAGTCCGTGGTATGAACCCAGATCCCCACTCAGCGGATGGATTAAAAACAGTGGTTGACCCGTACCAGGCCTCAGAGTCACCAGCGTGGTAGAGCGCTCAGAGGGGTGTGTTTCCTGAATATGGCTCACCAGGGACTGAATAGTGGGCTCAGCAAACAACACAGTTAAAGGCACTTCCACACCCAACTGCTCCTGAACTCGTGTGGTCATTTGAACCGCCAGCATGCTATGGCCGCCCAGTTCAAAAAAGTCGTCGGTCAGGCCAATTGGCCGAGTATGAAGAAGGTCCGCCCAGATGGCGGCTAACTCAACCTCCAATGCACTAACAGGTGGCGCATAACTGTCCGCAGCAGTAGTCACCGCCATTTCTGCCCATTCATGCAAGATCCGTCTGTCCACCTTGCCATTTGGAGTCAGAGGAAAGGAGTCTAAAACCACCCATCCTGCGGGAACCATGTAGTGGGGCAATCTGCCTTCTAAATGTTCCTTGACCATCGGAATGACGAGGTCCTGATCCATTTCTGACTTCACAAAACCCACCAGGCGTTCCGCTTCATCCAGAATTACAATCACTCCAGAAATATCGGGACAACATGCAATCTGAGCTTCAATTTCACCCAATTCAATGCGGAAGCCCCGTAATTTGACCTGATGATCCAAACGTCCAAGAAAGGCAAGGCTGCCATCCCTTTGCCAACGCACTAAATCACCCGTTCTATACATTCGAGCCCCTGGCTTGTCCACGAAAGGATCGGGAAGGAAACGTTCTGCAGTCATCGCCGATTGCTGATGATAACCCCGAGCCAGACTTAGCCCGCCAATAAATAGCTCACCCGGCGCCCCGATGGACAGAGCCTGTAGATTCTTGTCCACAACATAAAGCCGTAAATTGTCCATAGGCCTTCCGATTTCTGGCATGTCTTTCGCCGAGCCGGGCGCCACAGTACAGAAGGACGCTACAACGGTGGTTTCGGTTGGACCGTAATGATTTATCAATTTAAAAGGGAAACTGTCATCCGGTCTTCGAGTTAGCTTGTCGCCGCCAGTAAGCATCGCTCGCAATGACAGGTCACCCTGAACGGGAGCGCTCAAAAGCGCTTCCGCCATGGGAGTTGGACAGAAACTCAACGTAATTCTCTCATCACCAAGCCAAGACATGAATCTTGATGGGTCCAAGCGAGTCTCCTCATCTGGAATATGTAGAGAGGCCCCGGCTGTAAGGTAGGGCCAAATTTCCCAAACCGAAGCATCAAATGCTGGCCCAGCAAGTAAAGTGGCTCTGTCTTCAGGTTTTACTTCGTAGATTCGCTGATGCCAGGAGACCAGATTAAGCAAAGCGCCATGACAGATTTGCACACCTTTGGGTTTGCCTGTAGATCCAGAAGTGTATATGATGTAAGCCAAATTACCAGAGTGAACAGAAACCATTGGTTGGGTCTTGGTCTCCTGGGCCAAATCTAACCAAAGAGACGGCTCCAAAAACAAGGTATGCAGTCCGCCGCTTGCCAGGCCTCTTTGAGTAAGCAGAATGTTGGCGCCGCTCTCCTTCAGAATATTTTCGATGCGTTCCACAGGCCATTCCGGATCCATGGGCAGGTAGGCGGCTCCGGCTTTGAGAACTGCCAGGGCCGCAATCAACATCTCTGATGATCTCGGCAAGCAAAGCGCCACTGGCTCATCCACTTCAACCCCTAAGGTCATTAAATGTCTGGCTAGAGCATTAGACCGAGCCTCAAGGGTCCCGTAATCAACCTTTTCTTGCGAAAGTTGAACTGCAACGGCGTTCGGAGCCGTAGCCGCTCTTTGGGAGAAGCGCTGGTGGACAAGGGTCATTTCCGAATACAGCCTTTCTGTTCGGTTCCAGTCGGCCAGCATTGCAACCTCTGCCTGGCTGATAAATGGAATCGCAGTAATCGATTTTTCAGGCAGTGCGAGCACGCGGTCAAGCAAAATGCCATAGTGGCTTGCAAGAGCCATCACAGTTTCTGAATCAAACAAATCCGTATTGTAAACCCAAGCGCAACGCAGGCCAGATGGTCCCTTGACCACCGTGAAAGACAAATCAAACTTAGAACTGTGATAATCACTCTCTATTCGGGTGAATTGCAACGTATCATCATTCCTCTCATCAAAAGACTCATGCCATGCAAAAGTAACCTGAAAAAGAGGAGGATGGCTTTTTCCCCGATCAGGACTGATCTCCTCTACAAGTTTCTCAAAGGGCAGGTCTTGATGGGCCTGGGCCTCCAAATTGGCAACCCGAACACGGTCCAATAACTCCAAGAAACTGGGATTCCCAGAAAGATCCGTTCTAAGAACCAGGGTATTGATAAAAAAGCCCACTACAGGTTCTAACTCCTCACGGTTCCTGTTCGCGACGGGAGTCCCAATCAGTACATCATCCTGCCCGCTGTAACGGCTGAGCAAAGCAGCAAAAGCGCTAAACATTACCATAAAAGGCGTCACGTGCTGAGCCTGCCCTATATCGTCAACAGCCTTACTCACCTGAGACGTTAACTGTTTGGTGATCAGAGCGCCGTTGTAGGTGCGAGTTTCAGGCCTGGGTCGATCCAGTGGCAGTTCCAGCACCGGCGGAGCGCCTTCAAGGCGACGCTTCCAGTAGGTCAACTGTCTTTCAAGAACAGCCCCCTCCAACCAATTTCTCTGCCAGAGGGCAAAATCGGCATATTGAATTTGAGGTGGAAGTTCCTGTGGAACCCCGCCGTTCTTATAGACTTCATACATTTCAGCCAGTTGCGCAACCAACAGACCTTGCGACCATCCATCCGTAATGATATGGTGCATCGTCATCACAAACACATGGTAATCTTTTCCCAATTTCGCCAGCAGGAATCGATAAAGAGGCTCCCTGGCGAGGTCAAAAGATTTCTGCGCTTCTTGGGCCGCCAGAAGCTGAGCTGTTTCCATCCGCCGCACCCGTGCGAGTCGTCGGGGCGGGTTAATCTGCAAAACGGTTTTTGGCTGAGAAGAGATGATTTGCATAGGATCTCCATCTACCTCCACAAAATTGGTTCGCAACCCCATATGACGCCGAACCAGCTCATCCAGCGCCTTACTAAGAGCCGCCTCGTCCAATTGGCCCTGAATCACAAAACCCTGGGTGATATTATAGGCTGCTCCGGTATTGCCCAATTTGTCGAGGAACCACAGCCGTTGCTGAGCAAATGAAAGCGGCGCCTCCATTAAAGGCGGCTGAGCAGCTTCAATCAGGGCTCCTCCATTACCCGCCTCCGATCCTTGGACCCGCTGACTTAAACCAGCGATAGTGGGTGCTTCAAACAGCGCCCGTAGGGGCAATTCGATCCCAAACCCATTTCGAATTCGAGACATAACCCTGGTAGCTAAAAGCGAATGCCCGCCCATTGCAAAAAAATTGTCATGGCGACCTGGGTTCTCCAGACCAAGCACTTCGCTCCAGATATTGGCCATCAATTTTTCAGTGGGCGTTTCAGGTTCTTCAGAATCCAGGAATAAATCTGACTCGGGTTCTGGAAGAGCTTTCCGGTCAATCTTTCCGTTTACAGTTAGTGGAAAGGCGTCCATAAAAACATAGTTCATCGGGACCATGTACTCAGGCAGTGTTTCCTGAAGTTGACTGCGAATGGCGTCCGCAACTGTATCTCCAGAGGAAATCAAGTAGGCAGTCAATCGTTTTTGACTCTCAACTCCCTTCATCAACACCAGGGCCGAGGAAATGCCGTTACATCTGCACAAAGCAGCCTCTATTTCACCCAGCTCAATACGTAAACCACGCAGCTTGACCTGAAAGTCGGTGCGACCCAAAAAGGCGATCCGTCCATCGGTGAGAAAACGGGCCAAATCTCCCGTTCGATAGAGTCGAGCGCCGGCGTCTTCAGAGAACGGATTTGGAGTAAACCGTTCGGCGCTTAGGCCTGGGCGTCCAAGGTATCCACGTGCTAGACCCATTCCGGCAATGCAAAGCTCTCCATGCACACCTCTGGGAACAGGGTTCAATTTGGCGTCCAAAATATAGATCGCGGTATTGTGAATGGGCTTTCCTATGGGTGGATTCGCCTTACCTGGCGAAACCGGTTCGAAGCTTGCCACCACTGTGCTTTCACTCGGCCCGTAGTGGTTGATCACATTAAAGGAGAAAGAAGTGCTGCGCAAGACATCTCCGCCAGTTAAAACAGCTCTGGGCATGTGCTGCGGCAAGACAACTTCTTTCATGGCCTCCGCTACGGGAGTTGAACAGAAGGTAAGTGAAATACGCCGTTCTCCCATCCAATCCATTAGGGCCTGGGGATCCAGGCGAACGTCTTCACTTGGAATATGAAGGGTGGCCCCTACCGTTAAATAGGGCCAAATCTCCCAGACGGAAGCATCGAACGCCGGACCAGCCATGAGCGTGGCTTTATCTTCCAAAGTTACGTTATAGGCCTCCTGGTGCCACCGCGCCAGGTTCATAAGAGAAGCGTGCTCTATAGGCACGCCTTTAGGTTTTCCTGTCGATCCGGATGTAGATATAACGTAGGCCAGATTTGATGGATCCACGTTCACTTCTGGCGAGGCCTCTCCGATTCGGACCTCTAATTCTCGAATAATGACCCCTACAAAATTTGTTAGTTGAATCTCCTTTTCAACAAATACATGGGTGACCTCGGTGTCTTCAAGTATAAAACCGATTCGTTCCTGCGGCCAGGCCGGGTCCATAGGAAGGTAGGCTCCTCCAGCTTTCAAAACCGCGAGAGCTGCTGCAATCAGGGCTGGACTTCGATTCAAGCAAACGCCCACAACGACCTCAGGCCCAACGCCTTCTTTTATTAAACGGCTGGCTAGATGATCAGTCCACTTATCCAAGGTGCGGTAATTGATTTCATTTCCCTGGGCGTCTACAATAGCCGCATTATCAGGCAGGGAAGCTGCGACTTTTCGAAACAGACCCACCACTGTGTCTTTTGGGTTTCTTTCTTTGCTGGTCTCGTTCCATTCTTCGAGCATCAGCTCCAGTTCCAATTCGCCCATGAAAGATAATTCCCACACATTGCGGTCAGGCTCCTGCACAACTTTGTCAAGCAAACAGGCATAGTGATGGGCAAGATTCTGGATCGTGACCTCGTCAAAAAGGTCCACACTGTATTCAAAGGTACAATCCAAACCGCCATTGCGCTCGATCATGGATAGGGTTAGATCAAACTTCGTCTCCGTTGAAACTCGTTCAATGGGGCGGAAGGTTAAATCTTGAGAATTTACAAGTTCACTGGGATTCTGAAGTGCGATTACCACTTGGAAAACCGGAGAATAATTCAAACCCCGCTCCGGGCTCAACTCCTCAACAAGTCGATCAAATGGCAAATCCTGATAGGCATAGGCATCCAAAATCATATTTTTATTTCTCTGCAGTAGATCCTCGAATGAAGGACCTCCCGAAAGATTAGACCGTAAAGCCAGAGTATTGACAAAAAAGCCAATAAGTGGCTCAATCTCGAACCGGTTCCGGTTGGCGATAGGCGTGCCAATCACCACATCTTCCTGGCCACTGTATCGGGCCAGCAATATACTCCATGCTGCATGCAACGTCATAAACAAAGTTACGCCCTGCTCGGCGCCAAACCGGCGCAACCTGGTCGT
>JBNKOV010000331.1:0-6045 GCA_050294955.1 Holophagae bacterium | reverse complement strand
AAACATCAGTACACCACTCCCATACATTTCCAGCCATGTCGAAGAGACCTTCTGGCGTCGCACCATCCGGATACATGCCAACTGGAGAGGGCAACCCAAAATAATCTTCATAATTGGTGAGTTCCACATTAGGGACCCGTTCTCCCCATGGATAGGTTCGCCCGACTTTTCCTCTGGCTGCGTATTCCCACTGAGCTTCCGTAGGCAAATGCACACTATATTGGTTTTGGGGGAGCCAATCTGGCGGATTGATTTTAATAAAAGCTGTCATCCAACGACAAAAGGCCATGGCTTCATACCAACTTACGCCTACAACCGGCTGGTTTGGGCCATTATACAAAGGGTTTGAAAACATAGCGGGCTGATTTATTCCATTCCTGTCTTTCCATGTCCATCCGCCCTTACACCACCAACTCGGGTCCAAATAACCGCCTGAGTCCATGAAAAGACGAAAAGTCTGGTTTGTTATTGGGTATTTACTCATCAAAAAAGATCGAGAAATGGTGACATCATGTGCTGGACCATTCGCTTCAATTGTTCTTTCGTCTTGGCCCATTACAAAACCGCCTTGAATGATTGTTACCCAAAAGGTTTCGCCAAAAGATATGCGTGGATCACCCAATCGGCCCAATGCAAGGCCAATTGGGAATTTTTCCGTAGACTTCACCTGCGGGTTTTCCAAAATCCTCACAGCCAACTTTTGGAACTTCTCCAACAAAACCTTTGAAATACATGCTTTCGAAGCTTCGGCAGCTGCCCTGAAGGCCAATTGTAGGCGCTTGTAATGAGTTGGATCACTTGCCAAGAATTGGAGAAAAGCTTCTCCTGATTTCCTTGAACCATCTTCAAACAAACGGTTCGAAATGAGCATTACCACGTCGGCCCAACTTTCATTTTCCAGATAAGGTTCTAAATAGGCATGAATATCTTTCATTCCTATAATGGAACGGGCTGTGAGATAATTCTGAAACCCTGGATAAAGAAAGCGATATTTTGGGGGAGAGCCTTTCATAGACAAAACTCCTGAGTGTTCTCCCAAACTTTCCAACATCCCCTCTAACTCTAAACGCTCTTGTATCCCAGGTTTTTTGTCGGGAAAAAAACCATCGATCAAAAACGTCAATATCGTTTGGTGTCCCAACTCAGCAGAAGAGCCTTTTTCCGTCATACGTCTCGCTATTTGCATTAGACCCTTTCGCATGCGTCGAACCAATTCAACGCTCCCATCAGCACAGGGGCCGAACCGACGTGACAAAAAATCCATCAACGCTTTCTCATAAAAATCTGCTCTTCGGCTGACATTCTGTTCCGCATTATAAAAACAAGTCGCCAAGATGTTCAATAGAAGAGGATTCCTCCTCAATTCTTCAAATTCCGAATGTGAACATAGATTCTGCCACAGCATGTTCCTTTCAACGCCTTCTTCTCGTTTCTCATTCTGATTGAGGGAATCAAACCAACGTTCCATAAATTCCTGTTGAGAACGAAAACATAACGGAAGGATCTTTACCCAATATTTGATTAATCCCAGTGCCCGAATAACGCCAGCCTGATGAAGAGCATTTGGGCGAGATGTTAAAATCATTCTATTTTTGAGACCATCATCGGATTGGATCCAACGGCCCAGGATTTTTGCCGCTCGCACTCTCATTCCTTCGTCAAGAATCTCATCCAATCCGTCTAACAGCCATAAAACCTTGCCCGCTTTTAAATGGTTAAAAATGCCAACCTCATCCAAACCCCATTCATTAAGGCTTTGTCCTGCCCATTCCGTTAGGAAAGACGATGAAAGGCCTTCTCTAGAGATCAACCATGTACCAAAATCCCTTAAATTTAAAAAGATTGGCAGCAGGTTGGCCGAAGGCTCCGCACTGCCCCCAAAAGTTTTTCCCTGAACCAAGGAAATTGCAACAAAACGGAGGAAGGTGGTTTTTCCAGTTCCTACTTCCCCTTCTAAGAGGAAGTGACGGTCGTTTGGTCTATGCACCCATTCTGAAAGTGGCCTTTTTTGGGTGTTTTCGTTCGTGTTTTTAATCCAATCCTGTTTAGAAAGGTTGTTTATATCCCTATCAGGCTCCGCCCAAGTGGTTTGGAGAGGGAAATACAGGTCGGTAATCGATCTTAAGATGGACTTTTGGGCAGGTATTAAGAGTTCCATACTAGCCCATTCCTTTTCCAAGAATTGTTTGTAACAAAGTGGAATGGGCAGCTCACCCTGATCTTCTTCCTGAATCCCTGAATCCTCATTCGATTGCGGATCCATTCCACCACCCTTCTTAAAACCGGGAATCCATGAATCGGGAATATGAAAGGTTCTTGGGTTGCTGGATATTTCACTGCAAAGATCCTCAGCCATTTTCCAACATTTTTGTCGGGGTTGGTAGGCCCATGGATGGATGGCGCCTTTTCGTTCCAAAAGATTGAGTTGAACGATTTGGACGAGCTGTTGGTGCTCGGCGCGCTGGCTACAATGGCCAGAAATAAGTTCCATGGTTTGTTCGGTTTGCCGAATGTGCCACTCAAAATTAGAATCTTGGAGGTGACCTCGAAGTAAAAACTGGCATCCGTTCGTTCCGGTAAGGAGAGAATAACAATTGTTTTTATCGAAGGGACGATGAAGCAACCCAATTTTCAGAGATGTGTCTCCAGCAGCTTTTAGCGCGTCCTCTACTTGATGTTGCTCGAGATAAATATTCCGAAAGTCATGATCATGTTGTCCAGCCCAGACACTGTTCAAGCAAAGAATGGCAATAGGTACTTCATGAATATGAACAATTTCAGTATTCCAAATTCTATCCTTTGACCACCCTCGATTTGGGCCTAATAACTTTTCTACAAACTCAAAATAGGCGACTTGTCGGTCCATGAAAGCTTTCCCGGCATTGGATTGTAAAAGAACCTGACTCGAGACTTCGTTTTTTAATTGAGGCTCATGCTGAGAGAAGATACTATGGTCAATATCGTGGTTTCCAGGCACCAAAAACCAACGGCTAAAGGAAGGATGGCCGAGTTCATTTTGCAGCTTTCGGAAAAAGCTCTCAGCCTGAAGGTAATCTTCATTTGTCCCCTGGTTGGCTATATCACCGGTGATAAAAACAAGATCCGGAACAAGATTTTTTTCTGGTAAATGTTTAATGATATCCCGGAATAACGTTTTTAAGAGGGTATCTTTTTCCCAGTGGTTTTGTCCACAAAAGTGAAAATCAGAAAGATGAAGCCAAGTAATAGAATGGGTCATACGTGAACCTCTAGTAACAATGTGTCGGTGGATGTCCTATTTCAGGAACAGTGAATCATGAATCTCCTTGGCCGTCTGGATGAGTGAGACGCATCAGCAACCGAGGGGGCATTTCTTCAGTTGAATTGAAGGATGGCGTATTCTGGATCAAGTCATTGTCCATAATTTTCTGATGTACTTCCCTGCATGTTCAGGATCTGATTCGGACTGAAGCCTCTGTGTTTAGTTTAACATGACCGTCCTCCCGAGAGTGAAACAATTCTAAAAATCAAATTACCCGCCTAAAGGATCGGGAATGCTGCGAACGCAACCTAAAGTCATAATGGTCAACAGCATTTCCAAACTCAGGTGAAGTTATGTCTAAATCGGTGTTTAAAGCCCTGACTCGTGAAGGAAAAATGGCCACAAAGGTTGTTGAGAAAAATTCCCTTGCAAGTACGTCATTTCACATGATAGAGTAAAATAGATCTTATATTCATTCGTGGGCAATTCAACAAGGAGTGCTCGGCTCATGAAATATAAAGTGCTGTATGCTGAGGATTCTGAAAGTATTCAAAATTTGGTTATCAAATCCCTGGAAAAGAAAGGGGTTCTTGTGAAACCCGCGTTCGATGGAAAGGCGGCCTTCAATTCCCTTTTATTCGAAACTTTTGACCTTGCTCTGGTTGATATCCACATGCCGGTCATGTCGGGTTATGAACTCATAAAAAAAATCAGAAAAGAAGCTGCTCTTACCCACCTGCCCATTATTGTCTTGACTGGAGATTCAAACGAAGAAACCGTAAAACTGTGTATGAAAGCCGGCTCTGACGACTTTATGATCAAACCCTTCAATCCCCTTGACCTGTACCATCGGATCGATGCCCTCATCAACAAAAACAGGGAAAAATTTGGTCGTGTTGTTTGTACCCATGTATATGATAACAATCAATTTTTAATGCGGGCAGAGGCGCAAGTCCTAATCCTAGATAAGACCAGTCGAGATGCGCACAGCATAAAAATCGCCTTACAATCCTTAGGATTTAAGGCTGGGAAAATTACACACTATCAGACCATTGCAAAATTACTGGATGCAATACGAAAAAAAACCTTTTATGCAGATTTGATCATCCTAGATCCCAACTATCCGACCCCCGAAGATGGATTGCTAGCAATCGGTAAAATAAGGCTTGAGGAAGCTGGTCGGACAGTTCCGATTTTGCTTAGCGCAGACCAACCACTTCATCCCAATGTTCTAGATGCCTTACAAATTCCGCCTACTGGTTACTTCTTGAAGCCTCCCAAGCTTCAAACTCTAGAGGGTTTCATATCAAGTTCAAAGAATTTTTCAGATTTCAAGAATCATGAATATGGGGAGAACCTGATAGAGAAGGGAGAAATTTCAAGAGGAGACCTCATTCGAGCTCTTGAAATACACCACCATTTCACTGGTGATCGTCTTCCGTTAGACCTCATATGCCTAATCCTAGACTTTGTGACTCTTGAGCAATTAATATCCGTATATGAAGGGTCTCCACCCTCTGATCAAATCTTTGAAAAGCTGGCAATTGAAGAGGACATCATTCCACCCTTTCAGCTGAATATGGCAAAATCAGTTCAACAAAGGCTCAGCCTCTCTTTTGGAAAGACACTGGGCCTTCTTGGACTGAATGGTGAAGAAATAAACGGTGCAACCCCCATAAATTCACCAAATACGTATCATGTTGATGTGTCCAACATCCTTGGCTCAAAAACCTTAAAAGCGTTGAAGTCAAGAGATGAGATCAATGCAAATAACTTTATATTGGACGGTGCAAATCCCAATTTTTCAGACCATAACAAGACCACTTTGTTAATGCATGCTGCAAGCTTGGAGTATATTTCAGTAATCCGATCCTTGTTGATGAAGGGTGCCAACATAGATGCAAAGAACCAGGACAAATGGACAGCCTTAACTTTTGCTGTTTGTAATAAGAAAATCCATGCTGTTCATTTCTTGGTGAAAAAGGGAGCAAGGATCGACATCTGTGACATATGGGGTCGGAGTTTAATTGATATTGCAAAGGAGAAAGTATGTTATGGAGAACTCAAGCAGGTCTTAGGTTGATAGTTCCAGTACAATCCCTGATTTGACTTATGGGAGATTAAACTAAAGCAGTCCAAAGCCTAAGCGCTACAACCAAAGGCCAAAGTATTTAAGAGGAACTATCAGAGAAAAAATGAAGGGATCTACAAGTAGTAAATGGTCAACTTTAATAATATTGGAGCGTATACCATGAAAATACCTGATGCAAATGACTTAAGGTGGAAGTCCTTAATCAATTGCGAAAAGCGATACGATCTCTCCTCCTTGGGTTTAAAGATGTTGTTGAGTAGGCTAATCATAAATTACAATCTGAATCCTTCTCCAGAGGCCTTTTTCAAATGCATCGAAAGCCTTCAAGAATTCATGATGAAAAACGGTCACCATCCAAAAGTTCAAGCGGACATCGAATTAATCTTTGAAAGAGAGGCAAAAGAGTGAATTGTGCCATGCAAAGCATCGCTGAAATTGTTGAGCTTTTGAAACAAGGAAAGAGAATGGTTCTGGCTGGTGATAAAAAAATTTTGGATGACCTACCGAGCGGGGAATGGATTGGGGGAACGATACCCTACTTTATGACCAAATCGGGTGGGACTTATTGCCAAGATCGTGCCTACGTAACCATGATTCCTGACTATATTGAAAACTTGAAGACCATATCTTATGGACCTGAAGACCTTCAAAATGTATTTCTCGATGCGCCAAAAAATGGGTTTAGTCTCATTATCCTTCCTGCTTTTAGCAC
>JBNKOV010000330.1:0-6050 GCA_050294955.1 Holophagae bacterium | reverse complement strand
TAACTGCGGCAGATGCAGTGATTATCCTCAATTGGAAATTGGGAGAAGTGGTGCGAACTTTGCGCATGCCTCCGGAAATTTACGGTACCAATTACGAATTGGGTCCAGAATTGGATCTTCGCAAAAACTACATTGGCAACGATCTTCAGACAACCCATGTCAATGGCGCTTTTCCTGTAAAGGGCACGCCCTATGTTCTGGTTTCAACCATGGCTCAGGGCGCTATTGGCCGGTTTAATTTGGAGGATGGGTCTTACAAAGAAATAACCCGGGGATTCGTTGGCTGTCACGGGGTTCGGGTGAATACGGAAGGGGAGATCTACTTTGCTGACAGTTGCACGGGTTGTCTGGTGTTTTTAGACCAAGAAGGCCGAATCTTGCGCCGTTTTTATGTGAAATCCCAGTGGTTGCACGATGTTCAGCAGATTGTAGGCAGTGTTTACGCCTTCACTCTTTCAGACTCCAACCAGTTCCTGGTTTGCGATCTGAACACCAATAACGTGGCCTATCGCAAGCGGTTCCTCACATGCCGAGATCCAAGTCTGGCGGGACTTTACGCATCCATGGGCGAGTGGGTTGGCAACAGCACCCAGTTTATCTCCTATCACCCTTACGAGTCCTGAAACCAACCCGGCTTTGCGGGTTAGTTAAAGCAGGCCATCTTGCCCTTTCTGTTGATGGCGAAAATGAACTGATCGGAAACAGCCGGGGTGCTGTCGATGCCTGCGCCCTTTAGCGCGTCGCTTTCGCCCACCAGCTCGCCCGAGAAGGCGTTAATGAGTTTGATAGAGCCCTCGCCGGTGGCCGCTAGGATCTTATCCTTAAACAACACTGGCGATGCAAACAGGGGTTTTGAGCTAACCCGAACCGAAAAGGCCTTGACGCCGTCTTCAGTGGAATGGGCGTAGATGTGGCCGTCCGCGCCGCCGAGATAAAGCATGCCATTGGCAAGGGATACGGAAGAGGATACCTTGTATTTCAGCGGCGTCTGCCAGATGGTTTTGCCCGAATTTGCTTGAACAGCCGTCAAGGCGCCGTCCAGGACCGCATAAACCACCCCGTCCATCGCCGCAGGCGTTGGCGTGAGGAAGGTGCTGTCGTCTACAAAAGACATCACCATGTTTCCGTCCATTTCGTTGGTGTCTGCGCCGGTGGCCGGCCAGATTCGCTTGCCGCTTTCCAGGTCAATGGCCAGAAGTTTGCCAGCCTCCGTTTGAAAAATCGCACGGTTGTCTATAACGACAGGGGAGGCGGTGGCGTTGCCAAGCTCAGGCAGCTCTACTTCCCAGTTCACTTTCAGAGGCAGAGACCCGGTGAAGCGCTTTTTGGTTTTAATGGAGAAGACCTGGTTGCTGCGAGTGGCCGCCAGAAACGCGTCTTCAGAAATCAAGGCCAACGAGGAAGGCGTGGTTCCCAGAGGCTGGAATCCCTTGCGCTTTCCGTCCTCCAGGCGATACCCGCCAAACTGGCCGGAATCGTTGCCTGCAAAGATATGGGTGCTGTTGGCGATGGGACTTACCGATGAACCCAGCTCCCCCTCTGACCACTTCACGTCGCCCGTTTCCAGGTCAACCGCTGAGAGGAGATGGTCCTCTGAGGAAAAATAGGCGGTGTTTTCGATAATAATGGGAGATGACTGAACCTTCTCGCCGAAATCCTTTGACCACTTTAACTGCAATTGGACCCGGTCGCGGGTTTTCACAAAACCCGTGCGGCTGGCGTCGCCCTGGAAGGTGGACCAGGAGGCGGAGCCCGCTGTATTTCTGGTCTTAAACTGCGGTGAGGCCGTTTCCCCTGCCTTAAGCTGAACAACTTCGTGTACATAACTGTCCGAACCATAGCCGGAAACAACCAACGGACCGGGTTCCAAGGTCTCCGTTGCGCCCGCCTGGATTGGCTTGCCGTTAATATAAATCGCAAGATCTGAATTTGGCGCCTGGAAATGGGCCTTGGGCGCGTTGTCCGTCTTGGGTTTTGAAACAGGTTTGGATTTCTTGGGCGGCGCAGGGTCGTGAGTTTCCGCTGCAGGAGCCTCCTCCTTTTTCTTGCCAATGATCCCTTCTAACGCCTCGGGTTCGGCGATCCAAATATAGCCGGCTATTGAAGCGACTAGAATAATGAGAATGATCATAACTTTTTTCATAAAAGAAGGTCTCCCTGAAAACGCGTTTCCGTACCGGGTAACAGTTGTACCAGAATGTATGACGTCTTGGGAACGCGTCCGGTCCAAGATTTACAACATCATTTCATCCAAGCCAGTGAAAAACCAGCCAGTCTGACCCGGATGGCCTGGGAAAGGGGAAAAAATTTAACACAGCCCTTCACTTTCCGGCCAAAAACCACTATGATCATAGGGGTCCCGTCCTGGAAAAAAACCGGCGTCGGCGGCCACCGCCAAACGACAACTCTGGAAGAGGGGCGTTTTCTGTGCGCTCATGGCTATGCATTTTTCTTGTGTTTATGCAAATAAGGCGGTGGATGGATAAAAATATGCGATTTATTGCAATTTGAGGTTGCATATTTGCGCCAGGTCCGGCTATGATGAAATGACCGGCCGATAGAACGGCAACGGTCCACACATTTGGAGGATCTGAGTGGTGGCAGTAGGACGCGGAAAGGATACGACAAACATTACCTTCCGGCCTTCCTATTCCCCATCGGAAGCCTCAAGCGGGGTAGGAACCATGGACGCTTCTCTTTACCTGGAAGACGGTACACACCTTCACGGCGAAGGTTTGGGCGCATGCGGCGAAACAGCCGGTGAATTTGTTTTTAACACGTGCCACACGGGCTACGAAGAAGTATTAACCGACCCTTCTTATGCGGGCCAGATTGTGGTATTCACAGCGAGTCATATAGGGAATACGGGCATAACGGACGACGATCACGAATCTCGCGCCATGTTTGCGGGCGGCATGATTTGCAAAGAGTTATCCAGAATCAGCGACAACCATCGTTCCCGCCGAGATCTGCGGGAGTTCTTGAAAGCACAGGGCAAAACGGCGTTACATGGCATAGATACACGGTTCCTGGCCCAGAAGTTGCGGGACAAGGGTTCCATGATGGGCATTATCTCCTGCACGGATCACGATCCAGAAAGCCTGGCCAGAAAATTAAAAGGGGTTCATTCCCCCAGTGAAATGAACGTGGTGGCTCAAGCCTCCACCAGGGAGACCTACACCCGCAACGCGAACGAGCCGGGCCAGAAGGTGGCGGTTTTGGACTTTGGAATTAAAAAGGGCATTTTGGACTGCCTGACGGCGGCTGGCATGACCTGCACGGTGTTCCCCTGGGACACGCCTGCCTCCAAAATTCACGAAATGCGCCCCGACGGCGTTTTCCTTTCCAACGGACCGGGCGATCCCCGTTACCTGGCGAAGCACACCAGCGTAATCGAAGAGCTGCAAAAGCTCATCCCACATTACCCCACTTTTGGCATCTGCCTGGGTCATCAGTTGATAGGACTGGCTATGGGCGGCGACATTGAGAAGCTGCCCTTCGGGCATCACGCGGCCAATCATCCCGTGAAAGAACTATTCCGCGATGAGAAAACCTCAAGCGACGCGCCGGTTCAGATTACTTCTCAAAACCACAATTACGCGATTGTGGGCGAGTCGGTGAGCAAGCGATTCGACATCACTCACCTTCACCTGAACGACGGCTCGGTAGCGGGAATGCGGCATAAACACCTGCCCATCCTCTCGGTTCAGTTTCATCCTGAATCCAATCCGGGTCCCCACGACAGCCGTTCACTTTTCAGACAGTTCAACAGGTTGATGGAGGCCAGAACATGCCTAGCCGCAGCGATGTGAAAAAGATCCTGATCATTGGATCCGGACCTATTCGCATCGGCCAGGGCTGTGAGTTCGACTACTCAGGCACGCAAGCCTGCACAGCGTTGCGGGATTGCGGCTATGAGACGGTCCTGGTCAATTCGAATCCGGCCACAATCATGACCGATCCGGATATTGCCGATTCGGTTTATATTGAACCACTTAACTACGAGTTCGCCGTTAAAATTCTTGAGAAGGAACGGCCCGACGCCATCCTGCCCACCATGGGCGGCCAGGTGGCCTTGAACCTGTTCATGGATCTCCATGAAAAGGGCGATTTGGAGCGCTTGGGCGTTAAGATGCTGGGCGTGACCCCCAAAACCGTGGAAACCGCAGAGGACCGAGCGCTTTTCAAAAAGCTGGTCACCGATTTGGGTTACCACGTGGTCAAAGGCGGCATGGCCCACACCCGTGAAGAGGCCCACGCCCTGGCGGCTACCCTGAAATATCCGCTCATTGTGAGAGCCTCCTTTACCCTGGGCGGCGCCGGCGGTGGTATTGCTCATACCGAAGAAGAGCTTGAATCCATTGTAAATGAAGCGCTTGACGCATCGGTCCATGGCGAAATCGCCATTGAAGAGTCGATCATCAATTGGAAGGAATACGAACTTGAAGTCATGCGCGACGGGTCGGGCAACTTCGTGGTGGTGTGCGGCATCGAGAACATCAATCCCATGGGCGTGCATACCGGCGATTCCATAACCGTTGCGCCCTGCATGACGCTTACCGATCAGGAATATCAGCAGTTGCGCGATATCGCTCGCAGAATTTTTGAAGCCATTGGCATGGAAACCGGCGGCGCCAATATCCAATTCGCCGTGCATCCCCAAACCGGCGATGTGATTGTCATTGAAATGAACCCTCGGGTTTCCAGAAGTTCAGCGCTGGTGAGCAAGGCGACGGGTTATCCCATTGCGCGTCTATCCGCAAAGTTAGCTGTAGGTTACACCTTAGACGAGCTGGAAAATGAAATCACCGGTTGCAGCCCGGCCGCCTTCGAGCCGGTCATCGATTACGTGGCTGTGAAGATTCCCCGATGGAATTTCGAGCGCTTCGCCGGTGACGACACTCTGGGCATTGCCATGAAGTCGGTAGGCGAGGTTCTGGCTTTTGGGAGCACCTTCAAAGACGCCTTCCAAAAAGCCTGGCGCTCTCTTGAACTGGGCTTTGAGGGATGGCCTGCCTTGAGCGGAACAGGTCTTGGCCCCATAGACGAGGATCGGCTGCACCGTTTGCTGTCCAAGCCTACGCCTGCCCTGTTCCCGGCTATTAAAACCGCCATGATGGCGGGCTCCGACGTGGAGCAGGTTTTCGATACAACCCGCATCAATCGCTGGTTCCTCCATCAATTCCAAGAGTTGGTGACCATGGAAGCGCGGTTGAAGGATGAGGAACTCAAGGAGCCCTTACTCCGTAGAGCCCTGCAGTTTGGCTTTACTCGCAAGGAAATCGCCAGATTGAGCGGCGCTGCCTTCGAGCAGGTCGAAGACCTTCGAAATCAGTGGCAGATCAAACCCACCTTCAAAATGGTGGACACCTGCGCAGGTGAGTTCCAAGCCCAAACACCCTACTATTTCAAGACTTGGGAATATGCAAACGACAATCGGGTCTCTGACCGCAAGAAGGTGATCATTCTGGGCAGCGGTCCCAATCGCATCGGCCAGGGCATTGAGTTCGACTATGCCTGTGTTCATGCGGTCGCCGCAGCGCGGGAAATGGGTTATGAAGCCATCCTGGTCAACTGCAACCCCGAAACCGTGAGCACCGACTACCACGTCTCAGACAAACTCTATGTAGAGCCCTTAACCGCAGAGGACGTCCTGGATCTTCTCGCCGAAGAAAAGCCCACAGGCGTTATGATGCAATTCGGCGGACAGACTCCGCTGAAGTTTGCAGTTGACGTGGATCGAGCGGGTTACAAAATTCTGGGCAGTAGCTACGAAACCATCGAGCTTTGCGAGAACCGGGAAGAGTTTGGGGCCATTTTGGACGAGCTGAACATCACAGCGCCGCCCTATGGCACTGCCTTCAACTTGGAACAGGCCGAAGAAGTGGCCGATCGCCTCGGCTTCCCAGTGCTTGTTCGACCCTCGTACGTCATTGGCGGGCAGGGCATGGGCATTGTCAACAACCGGCAGGAACTGGACCGATTCATGGCCTCAGCAACCGAAATTTCGCCTGAACACCCTGTGTTAATAGACCGTTACCTGGGCGGGG
>JBNKOV010000329.1:0-6068 GCA_050294955.1 Holophagae bacterium | reverse complement strand
TACCGAAGAATCTGAGATTTGAGGCGTCTGTCCGCTGCTTGATCCATTTCCATTAGCCATAACTTATCCTTTTGACTTTTATCCCAACCCGCACGGATCGGCTTTTGTGGTCTTCTCTCTTTTAATTTCCCGAATTCTGGCCTGCGTCCTGTGCAGGGTCTTGCTGTGTGTCACTCTCCGAATCAGACGAGGAGTCGGCGTTTGCGGTCGATGATCCGTCATTGGTTCCATCTGCATTGGCTGCGCTGTCCGCGCCAGCATTCTGACCGCCGTCGGACCCGGAGGCCGTTGTATCGCTTGAGCCCGAGCCATTTGAGCCAGACCCGGAAGGGGACCCGCTGCCCGAATCGCCGATATTTGAATCCGCGCCAGCGGCGGGGGCGTTATCGGTTCCTGAGTCCTGTTGGTTATTGGAGCCCGCATTGGACGGACTGCCGGAGTCGCCGGAATTGTTGCCATCGGACAGAGCGCCGGACTGCGAACCTCCGCTGGGAAGGGAGGATGGGGGATCAGCCGGACCCCCATCCGTTCCTCCCCCTCCAATCGAAGGTGGCGTGGACGATGAAGGGGCAGAGGAATTTTTTGAATCGCCTGACTGTTGGGCAGACGGTTGGTTAAAGGATTGCAGAATAAGCGCGCATGTCGCCGTAACAGAAGCATTCCCGGTCATTTGAGCCTGGTGCTGAGTATTCACCGCGTTATGCATGGCCATACCCATGGCCTCACTTAAAACCGTGTCCAACATGCCCATGGTCTGGGCTGGCGCATGGCCTACAAGATTGGCGATGGTCTGATTTACCGAATCGGTTACCTGGTCATTTACTGCATTCTCACTCATTGGAAATCTCCAGTCTCATTTTGATGCTTGTGTTTCACGCTTGCTTCCACCTATCTGAAAATGCGCCTGGCCCCTGCGCCCGTAATGGAAGCGCCCATGGAAAGCATGGCGATGACGCCTTGCGTGGTGGCCGCCTGCATGGTCATATAGGCTTGTTGTTGGTTGTTGGTCGCATTATGGGCCGCGATAGCCAGAGCCTGGCTGGTGGCGATTAATAAATTGCCCTGAGCCACGCCCGGAGCGCCCCCCACCACGCCTGTATTCACCTGGGAAATGGAGTCCGTGATCTGACTATTGATCGCGGTTGGATATGCCATGTTTGTGTCTCCTTACACTCAAAGGGGCCGTCGGACCCGGAACCTTACTTCAAAACCTTACTCGCCGCCCCACCAGTGGTGGCTGTGCCTAAAGACAAAAGCAGGTTAACCCCAGCAGTAGTCGCCGCCTGATGTGCTATATAATTCTGTTGTTGAGCCACCGTGGCATTATGGGCCGCATTCGCCAGGGCCTGGGATGTGGCCTGGTAAAGATTGGCAATGGCCATAGCCGATCCCAAACCCACGACGCCTACATTACTCTGGGTTACTGAATCGGTGATTTGACTATTGACACTGGTTGGAAATGCCATCCCTAACGCTCCTTGTAAATGTCATGAACTCAATCTCTAAACCGGGTCTCAGGCTCCGTTTCCGCCCTGACCTCCGCCTGAGGCGCCAGCCTCTCCCACAATCTTCGCGCCCACAGCCTGCAGCATGGTAACCCCAAGCGTTGAAGCCGCCTGGGCAAGTACGCCTGTATTTTGCTGGGCCGTGGTGTTGTTATGGGCCGCGTTGGCAACCGCCGCGGCGGTCATTTGCGTCAGTGTCGCCATGGCAACTGATGGAATATCGCCTAAATTCTTCACATTGGTCTGTGTTACGGAATCCGTAACCTGATCGTTGACTGTGGTTGGAAACGCCATGTTTTTTGCTCCTTTGCCATTTTGATCGACTGAAAACGCAAGGCTTGAATGGGCCGCGATCCCGGGTCCCAGAAGATTCAGGACGTAAATATGCGGTGAGAATCATCTCGTCCGCACATCATGTCGCCTTGTCTGCTGTTAAAGACGGAGAAAAAGCAGGACTGTGATTTTTTTCTCCAGAATTTTCTTGTTTTTTCCTCGCCGCAAGTGAGGGAATTTGCCCATGCATAGACTGGCGCCGAAAAATAGAAATGATCTGTTTTCAAGGCGTGAGAAGAGGCGGTGATCATTTGGAACCTTCCACTTTATCGCCATAGGCAAAGCGATTTACCAACGCGCCTGCTGCGTCGTAAAGCGCCCCCACATCTCCCTTGTCATTCCAGATGGCCACTGAGCTTCCGAAATTAAAACCGCCGGACACCTTGTGAACTTCGTGAGTGTAAACCCGCAAACACTGGCCCGGTCTGAGTACGATGCCCTCGGGAAACACGAAATCCTGGCCCGAATCGCCCGCGTTAACACGCCACCCGGTAAGCTGGGCCTCAACCATGCCCTTGTTGCCAATCTCCACAAATTCATCCGCCTGAGTTCGTTTGATCCGCCCCCGGTGAAACACATCGACAATGACAACCGAAGAAGCGGCAGGCTCAATAAAAGCAGGGGTTAAAGTCCACACTGCGCCGAAGCGAACACCATGGTTCCCAGCCTCTTCAGCGTTCTCGCCTTCATCCGTATCAACCCTGCGGTCGATCACTTTATTGCCCCAGCCCTCGTCAAGGGGCCAGTAGGCGGCCAGACCCGATTCATCGCCCTTCAAACGGGCTCCCATGGCGCCTTTTATCTCGTCCGCCGTTCGGGCCGTCCTCCACAGACGAACATCGGAAATCTTGCCCTGAAAAGGCCGCATCTCATTATCGTCTTTATAAGCGCCTATCAAAAAATCGTTTTCGTATTCATAGCAGAGGTTGTCAAGATTCAGGGTCTGTTCATTCTTCAACTCGCCATTCACATAAATACGGACGCATTGCCCTTCCACCGTGGCGGCCACATGGTTCCATGCCTCTAATTTCAGCACATTGGGGCCGCTTGAAACGTAGGGCATCTTGCCCTTCTCCACACTCTCAACCCCCAGGCAAACACCGCCCGAACCGGCGAGGAGCAATCCGTAGCCGCTCTCCTTCTCCCCAGTGTCAAACAGGTTGCCCGCAATACCGGCCCACTGCTTTTCCTCTACCGGGAAGATCCAAGCCTCAAGGGTGAGAGCGTCTTCTGGTTTGAATTCCGGTTTCTTTCCCAGATTGAGATGGTCGTTTTTACCATCAAAGGAAAGGACCATTTGCACCATATCTGTATCTGCCATGACGTAACATCTCCTAGAGGGAAGCGAGAAACGCCGTCTCCCCAAAAATCGTTCCAACGGGAAGAGGCGATGGCGGCCTCAAAAAGCTCATATCTCTTCAGACGAGGGCTAGCCGGTTTTGTGAAATTTTTTTTGGGATTTCCAACGGGTCTCAGCCTTTGCCGCCCAATGCCACAATCAAGGCGCAACACACGCCGGTCGTGGTGTTGGCGGCCACCTGCATATTCCGTTGATTGGTAATGGCGTTTTGCATGTGATCACTAATGGAATTGGCCATGCTGTCGTAGGTTAAACCCATGGAATAAGCTGGAGCTGCGCCTATATTAAGAGCGTTGGTGGTGGTAACCGAGTCCACGATTTGCGGATTCACCGTATTGCTCATTTTCAGCTCTCCTTATTCGGCGATCCCGCTTTTGGCGGTTGGGCGCGAGGCATGATAATGGTGGGAGGCACGGCCACAGGCGTCTTGATTTGCGGGGGCCTGGCAACAGGCGTTTGAATCGTGCGCCCCCCGGCTTTTGGCTGAAGGTTGGATAGAACAGGCGTCTTGGGAATTGGAACCTGCGGCGGGGTCGCCGCCTTCAATTGGGGTTTTACGGGTTGCGCCTGGGGAGGATTGGGGTGTGGAGGATCTTTAGCCTTGGGACAAGGAGCGGTGGGCGTTGCCGCCTTCGGATCGGGGACCTTCACCTGGTCGGCAAGCGGCGCGTTCACATGGGGCGCGGGCAGGGAGGTCATGGTCAAACAGGGCGTACTGCCTCGAATCTGTTTGGGAGGCATGGTCCAAGCGGTTTTCATATAATGCCTCTTAAATCAGGATGACGGAAATTCATTGAGAATTGTGGCGGCGTTTTTGCCAATAAGCGCCACATCCTTAGCCGCTTCTGGAACCAGCTTTTGGGCTTCTTCAATAACCAGGAGATAGGCCGGATTAAACGTTTCAGCGAATTTAGCCGTAGCAATGCCAATGGCTGCGCCGCTGATCGCCAGAATGTTGCGCTGGTAATCGGTCGCATCCTGTATTGCAATGGCCATAGACTGGGCCACACTTTGATAAGCCTTGCCCGCCCCGCTCTTTTTGATGGTAGCGGGGTCCATGACGTCCTGATAGGCTTTTTGCAAATCCGCTTGAGACACAACCTCCCCCGAGACACATTAATTTCCGGTAATTATTAAGAGCCCATGACCTTCGCGCCCGCTTTTAGAATCATGGTAACCACAACGGAAGCTGATGCATCGGCAATTTGATTCAACGCGTGCTGGGACTGCGTGTTATTTTGCATGGCCATATTCACTGCATTGGACGTACCCGAATAGAGATCGGAAATTGTCACGCCGGGCGCCATGCCCACAACTTCGGTGTTCACCTGGGTTATTGAATCCGTTATGGTGGGATTCACCGTATCATTCGCCATCTGCCTCTCCGCTCACCCTATTTTGCCAGTTGCAGAATCATCTTAACGCCCACGGAAGTAGAGGCCTCAGAGATCTGGTTGAGCGAATGCTGCGCATGGGCGGTGTTTTGGATCGTGGTGGTGAGAGCGCTGGAGGCCCCAGAATAAAGATTGGATGTGGATACGCCGGGAGACATGCCCACGACTTCGGTGTTCACCTGGGTTACAGAGTCTGTTATAGAACTGTTTACTGTTTTTGGGACGTCGTCGCCCGCCCCTCCTGAAGTTGGTCCTGCCGCCATGATGTGTCCTCCTGGTGAATTAGTGACCGGTCTCCGGGCCATGTTTAACTTGAGACGAAGACCTGACCAGTTTGTGAATTTTTAAGGCCTGTTTTTCAGATGAGTCCTGGAAAAATTTCACAAGATCCCTTCCCAGACGTCTACCTGATTGGCGGGCTTGAATATGACGGCTGGAAGGTGGCATGCGAAGGGTGGTGTTTAATCAAAAAGGTGGTGTGGGGAAATCCAGCATTACGGTGAATCTGGCGGCGATTAGCGCCAAAAAGGGGCGGCATACGCTGGTGGTGGATCTGGACGCCCAATGCAACGCCACCCAATATCTGCTGGGTCAAAACACGGATAATGATACGCCGTCCATCGCCGATTTTTTTGAACAGTTTCTATCATTTCGGTTCACCAAGAAACAACCCGAGGCCTTTTTAAGCCTCACCCCATTGCCCAGGCTCCAACTAATCAAGGCATCACCCGATCTGGCCGATCTGCATAGCCGACTCTCGGCCAAACACAAGATCTACAAGCTGCGGGACGCTCTGGAGCTTCTCTCCCCAAAGTTCGACGCCATCTTTATCGACACCCCGCCTGCCTTCAATTTCTACAGCCTCTCCGCGCTTATCGCCAGTCATTCCTGCCTGATCCCGTTTGACTGTGATCAGTTTTCAAGAACAGCGCTCTACTCCCTTTTGGAGAATATTGAAGAGGTGAAATCGGACCATAACCCGTCCCTGTTTGTGGAAGGAATTGTCGTCAACCAATTTCTCAAAAGAGCGCGACTGCCGCAGATGTTGGCGGGGGAGCTTGAAGGTGAAGGTTTGCGGGTATTCAAAAGTCGGCTGTCTTCTTCGGTTAAAATGCGAGAGTCCCATCAATCGTCCAAGCCGCTCATTCACCTGGCCCCCAGACACGGTCTAACTAAAGAGTTTCTAGCTCTGTTCGACGAATTGACCAGAGATCATTGAGCGCCTTGTCCGGCTTCGAACTCGGGAAAAATTCACGAATGGATTGCCGCCAGCGTCATCCCTCCAAACGCTGGGAGCGACGATCATGACGACCGGCTCTTCAACCTATCAGGAAAACATAAGGAACCACCTCTGGGAAGAGTGTCGGGCCATGACAGAACACGCTCTATCCACATGCCTTGCCATTCCAAGCCAGATCATGGAAATTCTGGCGCGGGCCGAATCGCTCAACGAAAAGAAGGTGCAGAAGGAGACAA
>JBNKOV010000328.1:0-6068 GCA_050294955.1 Holophagae bacterium | reverse complement strand
TTTTTTAAGGTAAGTCTTCTGTGTATCTCCTTGGGAATAAAAGTATTCCTTGACCACATCATTGGTAGTGCAGCGCCTATTTCTTTAGCCGAATCTATCCCATCTATAGCCATAATGTTAATCAGCCCCCATTCGGCTCATGAGGCGGCTCTGATGTACACCAAGTGTCAAACGCAATGGGATTAAATCCTGGACATTTTGCTGCCTCATCCTTTTTGATACTTACATATGAATGAGGAATAGCACCATCACCCGCGAAGTAGTACCTGTGTTTGTCTTCTCCATATATCCACCATTCCCCAGAGCCACTATTGAGTTCAAGAACACGGAATTCATAGAGGGATGACTCTGACGGTATAACAAAGCCCCTAGACGTTACGAGGGAAATTCGGTTCATGACATAATTTTGATAGGGTGCATAGAAAAATAAAGGCAAAAGTACAATTGCCAATATTAGGACGATGGTGAGACATGATAGTTTTACTTTCTTTCTATTCACTTTCCACCTCTTCCTACGGCCTTTGGAAAAAATACAGGGGAACTTCACCGGATATCGCCTTCCTAATGCGTTCCATTGCATCTTTCCCATACTTCTCTGCTCTAACACCAGTTCCGTTGTAGGCTGTAAAGATCTGGATTATCTGCTCAGGAGTTAACTCACCTCGATAACGAGGTGTATTGGTTATTCGATCAATCAGTTGGCGCAGATGAGCAGCAGCATAATATAGGTCAGCTTTCCAATCATCACCAGAAACTCTGGTATCCTGATCCCACCCGAGAATACGGTAGCGAGCAGAATCAGACAACGGATTTTTCAGGTAATACTGCTCAGTGTAATTTGCCGCATCTTTTAATGTGGCTCTGCTCATGTTCGCAAATCCAGAAGATCCTGCTGCAAAATTACTGGAACCAATTTTATCCGGGACCAAATCGAAGGCAGCATCATCCATGATTGCGAGGAATGTGGTAACACTTCGTTCCCCAAACTGGAGGGTTTGTCTGAATCCTGACGCTTCTGGTGCGTTTTCCTGCTGAAGGATCACGGCAAGAAGCAGGAGAGGAACATCATGGTATTCAGCAGCGTCTCTTATCCAGGAACGGATTTCACTATCCGGGAAGTAAGGTTTTAGGATTTCATTGCCTTCGGGTGCATACCACATGACCTGGAGTGGGGATTTAAAATCTCCGGTGTAGCTGGGTACTTGGCCGATACCGCTCACGTAGGTATCCAATCTTTCTGTGTACGGTTCGTGTGGAAAAAGCTCAGCAAAGCTCCTGACATCCTTGGAATAAATGCCACGCCAGAGCCAGCCGATGCCATCCCATGTTGTGTTTGTCTTTGCCATAGCCCAGATCTTTTCGAGTGCGGTACTTGCTGCTGCTTCGTTCTTGAAGCCGACACGGTACTCTTCGGCCAAATTGCTGCCGCCCACATACTCAATGAGCAAGTTTTCTTCGCCAAACCAGCCTTTCCACTCCTCTACCTGCCGGAAAGAGGTCAATACATCCAGACCATCAGGATCCCAAAACATAACCGGGTTCCCAGCCGCATAGGCATATGGCTCTGTAAAGGTCGTCGGATCATAAATGTCCGGGGTTCTAAAGTCCGGAGTCAGGAAGTGGCCGAGTCTGGGATGGTAATAGCGGTGATGCATGTATACCAGGCCAGTGTGCCGGTTGTATAAATGGCCGCCCAATCCCAGGAGGGGCATGTCATGGGTTGTCTCTGGCGGCATCTTGAAGGCCGGTCTGGTTACGGGTTGTCCGTTTTTCACCACCGGATTGCCATCTTCGTCCAAAACAGGGATCTTGGGCATCGCTGGCGTTCCGCCATTAAAAGGAGAAACCCCGTCGTCAGGAAGGGTTAGGAGCTCTCCCCATGGGCTGTATGGCGTATACCAGGTCTGATCTTTGTCTGCATCTCGGTAGGCGAAAGGCGTTCCGAGGTGATCGGATAGAATGAAATAGCTCTTTCCTCCTGGCCGTAGGTCTTTGATTAATGCAGGTCCGAAGGGTCCGTGACCAATCGCGTGAGTCCAGGTGACACTGTCCAAGGTCCGGCGACCCACTGCGAGAATCTTGGAACCGTGATAGAAATAAACCACTTCACTTGGGTAAGACGCGCCTGGCTTGGTTTCAAGCGCTCGCACGCGACGGCCCTCAACGTCATTTGCCATTTCTGCATGGTAGGGGGTCTGTCCGGAAAGCGGTGAGGTGGAGACGCCAACAACTCTCCGAAGTCCATCATAACCAAAAGCTTCCCTATGATCCCCATTAATATTGGCCAGGTTTCCCCGACCATCATAGAACATGCTCCAAAATGCAGAGCGGGATGACCCGGTAAGGTCGCGATAGGATCCAGACAGCCCAGAAATTCGTGACGCTGCCGCGGTGAGATCTGGTTCGAGAATGAAATCTAAATGGACAACGCCATCTATATCCCGGATCATCGTGCCCGGGACACCGTTGCTGCTGGTAGCGTAGGACTCGTGAATGGTTTGGGTCACGTCCTGATCGAAGGTGCGTTGGATTGTGGCCTGATCGAGGAGATATCCGTTGTATGCCGGCGTCCAGGTCTCTTGGAAATCGGGTCCCCATTTGGTAACTTCAGTGAGAAACCGCTCGTTCTCTCCCCCGATCCATTCCAGAGTCAACCCATAGCGAATCGGAGGAGGCGGTGGCGGCTCTTCTCCTTCTTCGGGAGGTTCGGGCGGGGGAACGGTGGTGTCGAAATTGCTCAATATGGATTTCAACCAACCGTTGCCGTCCGCTTCCACCGTGAACCCGACAATCACCGCGTCGTCTTTTTCCCAACTCATGGCGGTGGGGAATTGTCGAACATAGCCAGTAAAAGCTGCAGCAAGCGAAGCGCCGCCCCCATCCACATCGATGCGAGTGACATTGCCATGTTCGTCGTATTCATAAGAGAACCTGGGCGCGTTTTCGAAAGAAAGGATCTCAATGGACTCAACTCGGCCCTGGGCGGTATAACCATATTTCGCATGGACACCGTTGGGGTCGGTGTATATTTCCACCAGATCTCTGCCGTCGGAGGTATAGTCAAACGCGGCTAAACGACCCAGATTGCTATGAACGCTTGATACGCGGTCATCGCCGTCATAACCATAGGTCAAGGACTGAATTCCCGGGATATTCACCGCTGAATTGTCATTGGGGATCTGACCGCCAACCAGAAGGTTCTCCAAAAGGTAACCTTTGTATGCATAGGTAAATTGAGGTGTTTCACCGTAGGACGTAGATATTGGGCGACCCAATTCATCCCACTGAAAAATTTGGGTGTCCAAGCCTTGCATGGCCAGCTCAGTAAGAAGACCTTCGGTGTTAAAGGTCAGGTTCACGCCGTTCCCCAAATTCCAATTCAGGTTGTTGCGTTCCATGAACAGGTCGTAGGTGGTTGCAGTCGATCCCCGGGTGATGGAAGATGGGAAACCCCAGGTGTTGTATTGATAATATACTGGCTCTTTGAAGGGGATCTTGATACTTGTCACATCGCCAAAAGTATTGTATTCGGTCAGAAATTTCCCCAAACCAGGCCTTTTGGTTGTTTTTAAGGAGGGTATAGTGGGATACATAAGATGATAGTCCAGGTGAACATGTTCCATGAACAACGTTTCATCACCGATATATCGATCCGTGAGACGCGTGCGGTTGTCATACCTATTGATCACGGGATAATCGCCGCCATCAATACGCTTTAAAAGACCCAAGTCCCAAGTGTAGTAGAGCTTGTATCCAGCGAGATCATCGGTAACCATCAAGGGGTTCTGGTCTGGATCTAACTCGATGGTGCGGGACAGGTAGCCCCGTTTGAAATGCACCAGATTGCCGTAGGCGTCGAAAGTGTGGGACTCCGAGGTTCCGCCAGCTCGATGGATGTCAAGCTTGTTCTGACCTGTCCAGTTATAGTTGAATTCAGCGAGGGGTTCACCTTCGATATCAATAGAAAATGGACCCGAAGGTCTTCCGAAACTATCCCACCCCGGATAGTTATAGGTGATGCCTACCAGGTTGGTCTGACTCTTCACACGACCGCTGATATTGTCGACAATGGTTGTCTCCGTTTTTCCCTGGTGGGTAAGAATCCTGGTGGTTTCCGTTTCTCCGATTTGGATTGCCACACTTGATTTGGAATCCAAGGGGCTGGTCTGATTCTGTACTAGAAAGGTATCACCTTGGCTTTGAACAATATGCTCGGAAACCTTGGTTTCCTTAACCCGAGGGCTGAGGCCGTCGTATTCAAAATTGGCGGTTTTGCTTCGCTCATCCACGCTGGTCGTCACCCGGTTTCGAATGTCCAGCTGGGCGCTGGTCAGGTGCCCTGAAAGGTTTCTAGAAGTTACCGGATCTCCATGATCGTTGTATTCGGTTTGGGTTGAAAAGGAACCGTCCATCTTCTCAAGCGCTCCCCATTTGTTGAATTGGGTCGCGTTCATTTCAAATTGGCCTATTTTCCTAGCTGTCACAGAACCTGCGGCATCAACCGTTACAGAGCGAGGAACGCCTTGCGAGGTCTGTTGCGTTTCAAATTTAAGCATACTGCGGTTGGTCTTGCCCGAGGGCCGGAGCCTGGTTTGAATGGTTTCGACATTCTTGGCAATTTTTGGCCCACTGCTTGAAAGACTGCGGTGAAACCCCATGGCGTCGTTCACAATCTCCTTTTGAACCTGACCATCGGTAACTCTTTCAGATTCATTAAAATTAAAGCTATTCGGAGCGAGGCCGGTCGCTTGATTTAGTCTGGCTTTAGGCCATTTACCACCCGAGTAGGATGCAAAGGTCGAAAGATTAAGGGTGAGAAAAAATAGGAGAATACGAATCATAACCAGCGCCACTCCATGGTTCATATTATGAGGCTTTTAGTGAAAATTGGGAAGGATCAAGCCGAGATTACATGAGAAGATACTTCAACAGGACCGATCCGGATAAAACACTCAAAGTGGGCGTCCAAGAAATCATAAACCCTCTTTCTCACGAGTCTAAATGGAAACAAGGATCTTGGAGAAGCGGCTGGTCACGGCCGTCGCAGATCTCAGCCCCGGCGGGCGTATTGTCTCTAACTTGACTTGCAACGGTTTGAGCTCTAGACCCGGAAGTCGTCCGTTCTTTATCGGGTTTACAGGTGCTTCCAATTGAATTAAAAAAGATGTCTCTCAAAGGTTGGCCAGTTTTGGGGAGTACTGTTGGTAGGCAAAGAAATATCCGGAAAATGGACTTGATGCCAGTCTACAAAACGTGAGTGTCCCAGCTTTCACTCGACAATTGACTATCTGCTGATTGAAGACGCACCAAGGCGACCGCTCAAGATGGAACGCAACGAGCTATTGGAACGGGCACACGATATCCAGCAGTTACCCCAGGAAGACCGGGAAACCCTTGTGAAGGTCCTTGACGCTCTTGTGGCCAAAAGCAGGGTCAAGAGGCTGGCGGAAGGCTTGCCGTAACGCTGGGCGCGGGGATGCTGGCGGATAGCTGTCAATAGACAGTTTTGTCAATTTTTATGAGATAGGTCCATGGCAATAGCACCGAGTTGAGGACGTACCTTTTCCATCGAAACGCCGGGGGTGCTGAAAACCTGTCAAGATCTAAATTCAATCATTTTACGCGAGTTGATTGGCTGTTTGGCGATTAATCTGAAGACCAAAGCCATCTGGAGACCAAAAAATCCTTGTGAAAATGTGGGTGTGGCTTTGAATCCTCGGGATCGCTTTATCCTTTAAAACAAACCCTTGTATGGTGCTCATGGAAACTAGACCCCCAAAGTTTTCAGCGTGGCCGTCCCGCCGTTTGAACTCGACGTATTCCCAATATTAAGTTCTCTTGATCTGATTGGGCAATGCCCATTTCTTTGAACTTGGCAATCGTAGTTTTCGCAGCTTTTATAACCTCCCCTACAAGCTCATCCAGAGGTAATTCAAGGATACTGGGCCGTTTTTCTGTCCCAACAGATACCCTATTTGCCTTAGGGTATACCACCAATTTCAAGCGGAAAGGGCCTTCCCCAAACACGAGCTCCTCATGTTTGCCACCATCCTTTAGTCTTTCCAATG
>JBNKOV010000327.1:0-6082 GCA_050294955.1 Holophagae bacterium | reverse complement strand
CGGAGCATACGAGCTAGGCTCGAAACTATGGGCCGTAGACTTGTTCAAGGAGCTAAGCCCTGATGAACGCCGGATTTTTATAAATTATCTGTTTGAAAATTGGTGCAATGGCCTTACTGCCTATCAGAAGCACTACCAGAGTACCCTGTCTGATGTTCAAAAGTTTCGCTCAAACGTTAAGCCTGTTCAGGAGGAGTAATAATGAGATGTGCCATTGTTGTCATCTTTATGATCCTGGATTTTGGTAATGTCAATGCGCAAAATATTTTCGGAGAATATATCGTCCCAAGAGCTTCATCTAGCCAATCCAGTGTGAACTTC
This sequence comes from Holophagae bacterium, assembly GCA_050294955.1. Taxonomy (GTDB): domain Bacteria; phylum Acidobacteriota; class Holophagae; order Acanthopleuribacterales; family Acanthopleuribacteraceae; genus JBNKOV01. Next base: position 5,761 of record JBNKOV010000327.1, on the reverse strand, counting down.
TGCGATTATGAAATTACGGTGCGAACGGCCTTTGATCCATCGCCTTCTGGGATTATTGCTGTTGTAAATGTCAACTACGAGACCATTGATCAGAATGGCCAGCCGTTGACCAATCAGAAAATCTTGAGCGGTGGTCAAATGATGGATGATCAGTTCCTCTTTGAATCCACCTTCTTAGTACAACCTGGATCAGAGGCTATAGGAACCTTTTTGGTTGAAACAGGGGGTACTCATTTTATCAAGTTAAATGGCGAGGTTCTTGCTACAAAGGAAGATATTCGAACAAGTTACGAAATTTTCTGTGAGCCAATTGCGGGGGGAGGCAGCAGTGGCGGCGATGACTGTGTCCTGGTTTGTGAAGGGCCGGGTAGTGGTGGTGGCGTCATTGGAAAGAATGTGGTTACCAGTGAAAATCGGGCTATGTGTGATTGGGACTCCTACATTGAATGTCTGTATGCCTGTCCATTGGTCATCGATCTGGCGGGTGATGGCTTCCTCTTTGGTGGGCCAGAGAATACGGTTCCTTTTGATCTTTTGTCCTCCGGCGATTCTCAAAAACTCCACTGGGTATCACCAGGCGGAAATGATGCATTCCTAGCTATCGACTTGAATGGAAATGGTTTGGTGGATCAGGGCAACGAACTTTTTGGCAACGGCACACTCATAATCGAGAATGGCTCCTATGCAATCAATGGTTTTGTGGCTTTGCTTCAGTATGACCGCAATCATCTGGGCGGCAACCACGATGGGTTTATTTCTCCAGAAGACGATGTATGGAATTCCCTGTATCTTTGGTTGGATGGGAATGCGGATGGCGTTTGTTCAATTGGGGAAATGACGCCTGTTTACGAGAGTGATCTTGTAAGGCTCGGTCTGTTCCCTTTGGAAACTGCTAGAAGGGATGAATTTGGGAACTGGATGCGTTTCTGGTCCGATGTGGAGCGTGTAGACTCAGGCGGTGTCCTGGTCCGGGAACCCTATTTGGATGTTTACTTTAGAAGAGTGTATCGCCCATGAGGACGCCAACTTTTTTGAAAAACCCAAAATGCTGAAACCAGGCGGCCCGTCTCCATCCGTGGAATGGGGTGTGCTCCTTTGGGGACAGTCTTGCACAGTTTTTGAAATATATGGCGGATAAGTTACGTATAAAGTTGATGGGGCTGTATTATTAAAGAGGCCGATCCGGTTGTCAGTCCCTGGGCAGAGGATGTTTATGCAAAAATGTTAAAAAAAATCATCTAAGGTGACGTCTTTTTGATGGTTTTGGCATAGAATTTCCTAGTAGTCATTTGGTGGAGTGTTAAGGAGAACGAGAATGTGGTCCAAATGGAGCGTAATGATCTGGTTGACCCTATCCCTGTTCCTGGCGGGATGCGGGCCTGATAAGAAAGCCGCCGACACGCCGAAAAAGCTGGATCGGGAGATTCTGGGCGATGAGTTGGAGTTCGGGAGAGCGGCAGCCAAGGCGCAGCTCTGGAACGAGGCTATCTTTCGCTGGGAGAAGGTTTTGGAAGATGACCCCGACAATCCCAAGGCCATCAACAATCTTGCGGTTGCCTATGAGACCATTGGCAATTTGGACAAGGCTCATGACCTATACAAATCTGCGGTAGAGCTTAATGAAGATTCCCCGGAAATCCGAAGAAACTATAAGAGGTTCTTAAGCTTCTATAAAAAGCACCAGCGTCAATTGGCCCGGGAGAAACGGGCGAGAGAGGCGCGCAAGGCGAGAGAGGCGAAAGAAACTGAGACTGAGGACGAGGAGGGCGGCATTTTATGAGAAAATGCTCCGTGTTTCTGTCATTGATCGTTCTGGTGATCGCCGGGTGTACGGGCGATAAAGATGTCAAGATCGCGGTGTCCCTGCCACCCAAGCTGGATCTCGCAGAATACGATTACGTCTATTTCCCGGGTTTTGTGACCGAAGCTCAGGTTGAGACGGTAGATACAGAACGGGAGACGCTCAACTTTTTGAAGCGGGAATTTATCCGGCGAAGCGCCATTGGGGTGGTGAATCTTCCTTCGATTGATCTCAGCGATAAAGACCCGAGATCATTTTTTGTAAGGGATCAACCCTTCTTTAAATCGTTTAACTTTCAGAAATCGGAATCGACCCTGGCCCTGACAGGCGTTGTTTCCTTTGAAGCGGTGGACCGCAGCGGTTTCCACGATGTGGAGCAAACCGATTACACGGGACGTCGCGTGACTCGAAGCCAGTATGTGGAAATCACGGGCTTCACCCTGAACATGAAGGTGTATGTGTACGAACTCAGCAATGGGAAACTCCTCTACACAGACACGCTTATGGACTCGGCAGATGTTCTGGGCTCCAATCCTGACGAACGCATGGTTCTCTATGATCTCATGGAGCGCGTGTCGGGTAGGGTGTTGGGCCTGTTTTCCAATACGCTGGTTAAAGCGGAGCGATCACTGCTCTAATGAATCCTAATCAGAAACGTGATGGCTCATTTTTCTGATGTCTGAATGAATACTATGGTTAAATAGAAACGAATACTCGGAGGGGTGGACCCCATGCAGCATTCCCCAAATAGGGTAGAGGTAAATCAAATAGGTTCAACCGCAGTGGTTTGGGCTTCCTTTTTGTTTTGTTCCGCCTTTCAGTTTGCGCATGGTTTAAAGCTCCGGTCCGAGTTTTTGCGAGGGTTACCTGAGAAATTCCCGGAAGGAGGCGCACCTTGAGACTGCGATGGCCCTGGATTGTTGCTTGTGTTTTATTGGTGGCCGCACCCCAGTTGATGGCGGGCGGCAAGAATAAAGTCAATCACGAGACTTTTGACTGGAAGATCTATCAATCACAGCATTATAAATTTTATTTCTACTCCGCCGAAGAGCACCTGTTGGGTAATGTGGTGGACATGTCGGAGGCCGCTTACAAGGTGGTGTCTGAAAAGCTACAGCATCAACTGGATTTCCCCGTTCCCATGGTCCTCTTTAAAACCCACGAAGAGTTCATGCAGAACAATGTGAATCCGGGTTTCCTTCCACAGGGCGTTCAGGCTTTTGCAGATCCCTATCAGAGTAGAATGGTGCTTCCCATCGATGGCGCGCCGGAATTTTTGTTTGCCCTCATCACTCACGAATTAACCCATATCTTTCAGTACGATATGCTGTACAACAACAAGATTAGCACCATTATTCGCGCCAATTCGCCTATCTGGTTCCGGGAAGGCATGGCCTCCTGGGTTGCCGATGATGAGGACAATTTGGACCGCATGGTGTTGAGAGATGTGGCAGTAAACGGGGGTTTCCTTTCCCTGGCCAACTTCTCTGGTTTCTCCTTTATTTCCTACCGTGTAGGCCATGCGGCCTTCGAGTTTATGGAAGAGCGGTACGGCATTGAAGGGGTCCGTAATTTCTTGTGGCAGTATCGAAAGAACATTACGGGCAATGTGGGCGCGGCCATTGAACGCGCTTTTGAAACCGATATAGAGGAATTTGACCGCGACTTTCGCAAATATCTGCGAAAGCGTTATGTCGCTCTTATGCCCGTGAAAGAGGAGCCCGACGATCACGCCCGTGAGATTCGCACGCGGAAGACCATCACCACCTTGTCTCCCGAACTGTCTCCCAGCGGTGATCTTTTTGCTGCGGTTATTCCCCACAAAAACGAAATGGACCTGGTGCTCATTTCCACAAAAGATGGAAGGGTGTTTCGCAACCTCACCCGGGGACGCACTCACAAGTATCAGGAAATCAGCATTGGCGCGTTTCGCGGCGTAAACGATTTGGGCTGGAGTGCAGACGGCAACAAAATCGCATTCGCAGCTCGGGAAGAGGGGACCAATCATCTCATGGTGGCCTCCGTGCTCAATGGCAAGATTACCCACGATCTGTTGTTCAAGGACATTCGAGACGCACAGGCTCCCATCTTCTCCAAAGACGGCGAGGATCTGTATTTTGTAGGAAACCGCAAGGGCTTCTACGATGTTTTCAAGTACAACTTCAAGACCAAAGCCCTGGAAAACATGACCAACGACGAGTACCACGACCGCAACCCCAGGCTCTCCCCCGACGGGAACAACATGTTGTACTCATCCTTGCGAAACGGATTCTACAAAATCTACGACATCAATCTGGAAAGCCGTGAGAAAGTGCAACTTACCTCCGGGCTTGGCAATGATATTCAAGCCAGCTACAGCCAGGACATGAAGAGCATCTTCTTCAGCTCCGACCGCTTCGATGATATCTATAACATCTACGAGCTGGAGCTGGACACGGGCGTTAAAAAGCAATACACCAACATCCTCACCGGCGCATTTTCGCCTCAAGAGCGGGTTACCTTCAACCATAAGGAAGGCGTGGAAACCAGGCAGTTGGTGTTCACCGCATATTACCAGGGCCGTTATCGGGTTTACCGCATGGACAAACCGGAGGAGCGGGAAACCATTTACGAAGACGAGCAGGACAATTTCGCCAACGTAAAAGACTACCCCATGACCGCCAATGTCAAGCTGGACCCGAGACGGTTTAAGAAATACAAGCTGACCAAGAACTTCTCCATCCATGGGGCCGAAGTGAACGTCGGCGCCACCAGTGATGGGCGATTCATCTCCAACACCCAGGTGGTTTTCAGCGACACGGTGGGCAATCGCCAGTTAACCTTCGACGGCTATTCGGTCTCCAGATATGAGACCTACAACGTGGGTTATGTAGATCGTTCTCGTCGTTGGGTTTGGGGCGGCTATGTCAGAATCGAGCAGTCCTTCTATGTAGACCCGCTACAGGCTCAGATCAACCCCAATACAGCGAGTCGCGAGAGAACCTACAAGGTAAACGAAGCTGGGGCTATGTACCAGTATCCCTTTAACTTCAACTCGCGAATCCAGTTTACTGGGGGCATAACGGACCAGGATCGTTACAACTATACGTTTGATAAGGACACCCAGATCATCAACATTACCTCAGTCGATTACACCGAGCCTTTTGCAACTCTTGGTTTCTCTTGGGACAGCATCGCTTACGCCTCCTATGGACCACAGCACGGCACCGTATTCGACTTGAATGTGCGGGAAGACTTCAACCAGAACACGTCCTACAATCTGGATCTGAGAACCTACCGTGAAATCACGCGCCGGTCTCTGGTTGCCTTCCGTATGATTGGTAACTATTCGGATGGCGATATTCCAAGGGTCTACCCTCTAGGGGGCAACGACGCGCTTCGAGGCGACTATGATTACCAGGAGTTTTTGGGTTCCCGCAGAGCCCTTGCCCAGCTTGAATGGCGCTTTCCTTTAATTGACGTTCTTCGATTCCCAGGCGGCGTGACCTTCGGCAATATCCGAGGATCTCTTTTCACCGATGTGGGTGGCGCCTGGTTTGACGACGATAATTTCGATTGGGACTTTGAGCCCGATGAAACCTTTGACCCGAACTTGCCCAGCAGCAACTACCTGATTGGCGCCTATGGCTTCCAGGTAAGCATGAACCTGTTGGGGTTAAACGTCCACTGGACATGGTCCAAGCGGACCAACTTTGAATCGTCCTCAGATAGCCTGCTCAGTTTTTGGATAGGCAGAAACTTCTGAGTCGATTTTAAGAATTCAATCACAGGCAAAGGCGCCCATTGGGGCGTCTTTCCTTGTTTTTGGGGTGTTTATCGTTTGTCTCCGCAAAAAATCATGGTATGGTGATGGAGTTGCGCGGGTTGTAGTCAGCTTTGTTTTTGAGAGGGTGATAATGGGAAGATGTTATCTGGTAGCTTGTTTGTTTGCATGCCTCTGGGCACAGGCCGGAGATTGGC
>JBNKOV010000326.1:0-6108 GCA_050294955.1 Holophagae bacterium | reverse complement strand
CAGCCAGGCGTTCGGCATTATCTACCGCGCAGGAACCGGGGAGCATTTAGACATCAGAAATGTCCCCAATTACGATATTCACAAGGTTGTGGACCGCTGCAACCGCCTGGCGACTCAAGTCATGGTGAATGGCCTCAACGATTTCAGTTTCACCCATTTCTGCGGCGCAGAAATATTTGACGGCATGGGCGTATGGCGCGGCGGTCGCTATGGATTTACCCAGTTTGGATGCGTCTTTTGGGCCGATTTCGAATATCTCAGGCGTGAATTGGCGCATGAAAGTATCCGCAGGCTCTACCAACAATTTGTGGAGGCGACCGGAATCAGGCGGGTCATTTGCGGCCACACCCGCTTCTGGACCCGCGATTCGGAAGTCCGCTACCTCATTATCAGGGAACTGGCAAAACAGGACTTGGATTACCTTTGCGTAGACAATAGTTGTTCCAGGGGTTACTCTGGCTCATCGAAGATAAATGGCATTGAAATCAATGCGCAGGGTTTGATTCTAGACAAGGGCGAATACCGCGGCATCTGAGCAGAAAAAGAGAGCTGCAATGAACTTTTACCTGATTTAACCTGGGTTCACCGCCGGTGAGGATCCGTCACTAGGCCAAAAACAAGTTATTGTATTCAAAACCGCGAAGGTGAGTTAGAATAGATTTCAGATAGTTTGCGAAAACTGCTTCCAGGCGACAATCCGATGAAAACGGTGATCACTATGAACCGATACAAAGGAGGGAAGAAGACCAAATTCAAGGCAGAACTCTTTAGCTGCGTATATTCTTCTTCCTCCAATTTCCCGAATCATCTGGTTTCGATTTTCCTGGTTTTTAGAGAAGGGAACAGATTGTCATGATTTCGGTTTCGGGCTACCATGTATCGGAAAAAATTCACGAAAGTCTTGGGGCGCGTGTATTTCGCGGCAAAAGGCTGGAAGACGGCGCACCCGTTATTCTCAAAGTCTTAAAAAGCGATTATCCAACTTCCCAAGAGCTTACCCGCTACCGCCAGGAGTATGAGATAACCCGCTCACTTGATTTGGAAGGGGTTATTCACGCCATTGAATTGCGAAAACACCGCAATTCCCTTGTCATGATTTTAGAAGATTTCGGAGGGCAATCGTTACGCCTCCTATCTGAGGAAAAAAGGCTGGACCTGGATGAAGCCATGGCGTTAGCTCAACGAGTTGCCCATGTCCTTGGTCAGATCCACGAGGAAAATGTCATCCATAAAGACCTGAACCCCTCCAATCTGGTCTACAACCGCAAAACAAGAAAGGTCAAAATCATTGATTTTGGGATAGCAACGCGTCTGGCTCGGTCCAACCCCATCTTGGAGAACCCCAATGTCATGGAGGGCACCCTGGCCTATATTTCACCGGAACAGACCGGGCGCATGAACCGTTTCCTGGATTACCGCACCGATTTCTATTCCCTTGGCGCGACCCTTTACGAACTCTTTTCCGGAGATCCGCCCTTTCTCTCCAAAGACCCAATGGAATTAGTACACGCCCATCTGGCAAGACAGCCTGAACCGCTTCATCAACGCAATCCTGATGTCCCTCTCGACCTCTCTGCTGTGGTTATGAAATTGCTTGCCAAAACCGCTGAAGGCAGATACCTCAGCGCCTGGGGCCTGGAAACAGATTTGGCGGCCTGCATAGATCGGCGCAAACGGGGCGACGCCTCGCCCTTTGAACCTGGGAAAAACGACATTTCATCCCGGTTCCAGATATCCCAAAAGCTCTACGGTCGTGAAGAGGTCATCCGACAATTACTGACAGCCTTTGAGAGGGTTGGGCAGGGTGAACGAGTGCTCACCCTTGTTTCTGGATATGCAGGCATTGGGAAATCCGCTATTATTCGGGAGATACACAAGCCAGTAACCCGTATGCGAGGACATTTCATATTCGGAAAGTTTGATCAGTTTCAACACCTTCCATACAGCGCTATAGCCCTGGCCTTTCGAGAAATGGTGCGACAAATTTTAACAGAAGGAGAGCAGGAACTTGCCGTTTGGCGAGAAAAACTGGCCCTGGCGCTAGGACCGAATGGCCAGATCATTGTAGATGTCATACCCGAAGTCGCCCTTGTTATCGGAGAGCAGCCCCCAGTCCCGGAATTGGGACCCACAGAAACCGCAACCCGACTGAGGATGACCTTCCTCAACTTCGTGAAGGTGTTCTGCGAAGCGAATCCCCTGGTGCTTTTTTTAGACGACCTACAATGGGCTGACCTCTTGTCTCTCGAGCTGCTTGCCGTTCTAATGACAGACGAAACCGTAAAACACCTGTTCCTGGTTGGCGCCTATCGAGACAACGAAGTAGGCCCCACCCATCCCCTCACCCTTACTTTACAAGCGCTCACCCAGGCTGGAGCGCCGCAGGAACACATAGTTGTTGAGGCCCTGGTGCTCACCGATATCCAAGCTCTGATTGCAGACAGCTTAAGAAAATCTCAACAAGAAGTTCTTGCCCTGGCCAAACTTGTCATGCAAAAAAGCGGTGGCAACCCGTTTTTTGTGAATCAATTTCTTACCACGCTTCATGAAGAACACCTCTTATACTTTCAATCACCCAGGGACCAAATGCCCGGTGAATGGAAATGGGATATGTCGGGAATTGAGGCCATGGGCTACACCGACAACGTGGTTGATTTGGTTTTGGGGAAATTGAGAAAGTTGCCCGAGCCCACCAGAGAGGCCCTCAAAATTGCTGCGTGCGCAGGTGACGCTTTCGATCTGAAATTCCTGGCCGCCGTTCGCAAAGAACGGGAATTTGAAGCCTATCAAGACCTGCTCCCAGCTCTTGAGGAAGGCTTGATATTGGGCGCCTCTGAAATGGAGGTCATTGAAGAAAAACTGGTTATAAACGCGTTCAAGTTCCTGCATGACCGAGTGCAGCAGGCCGCCTATGAGTTGTTGAATGAAGATGAAAGACAAAATTTGCATGCCAAAATGGGCAGACTGCTGCTAAAACAACTCGATGGTGAACAACGAAAGAAAAGGCTTTTTGAAATCGTTGACCATCTCAACGCTGGTCCGGTCTCTGACGACGAACAAGTGAAACTGGAGTCCGCCAAATTAAACCTGGCGGCAGCGCGAAGGGCGCGAAAAGCCTCAGCCTATCAGGCGGTTCGTGGTTATTTGGAAAAGGGAATCCAAGCGCTTGAAGACTTCCCTTCCCCTTGGGCTACCCAATACGAACTCACCATGGCTCTCTATTTGGAACGCTCCGAAGCGGAATATCTGACAGGTAATTTCGATGGCGCCGAAAAGTTCATTCATCAGGCTCTTGAGGCCGCCAGAACGCCTCTGGAAGAGGTGGCCATTTACAGCCAACAGGTTATTCAGTACACCATGGCGGCCCGATACGCAGAAGTTATGGAAGCAGGTGTAAAAGCCCTGAGCATATTGGACATCAATCTTCCATTAAACAACCCGGAAGCCTCGGTTGGAGAAGACCTTGTCGCAATCAATCAGTTACTGCACGGACGTGACATTGCACTTTTGATCAATGAGCCAGAAGCATCCGATCCCTGGTGGCGCGCCGCCATCGACATGCTTGCTCAACTCCTAACCCCATCCTACTTGCATCTGCCCCATCTCTTCCCAATGATTGCAGCCAGACAGGCTCGTCTATCCCTTGAGCACGGCCCCATCTCCGGCTCTGCATTGGGTTTTGGATGCCTGGGCATTGTCTATTGCGCTCAGTTCGCCAAATTTGAATTGGGCTATCAATTGGGCATGCTGGCCTACAACTTGAGCGAACGATTCAAAGATCCGGTCAGTAAAAGCAGGAGCTGCCTGCTCCTCTCAGGGTACCTCACTCCATGGAACCGCCATCTTCAACAGAGCAAACAACTCGCAGAAGAAGGCATGGGCGTCGCCATGGCTTGTGGTTCGCTGATGTGGGCGGGATACAATGCCTCATTTAAAATCTTCAGTCAATTCAGCTTGGGCCATCCCCTCAAGGAATTGGTGGTTGAGAATGCCGGTTTCATTCATTTTGGGAAAAAAGTGGGCCATCCTCATTTCGCAAGAGTGATGGAAGTTTACCGCCGCATCATGCTCAACCTGGCCGGATTAACCAAGAGCAGCAAGGATTACGGCGATGAGGTCTCTTTTGTCCAGGAATTCGACGCAGAGGAAGACAATTATTCCAGGGCGCTCTACACAGTTTTGAAAATAATCCCGCTCTACCTCTATGGGGACTACCAGGCAGCGTTGGCCCATGCCAGACAAGCTGAGCAGCTCGCAGTATTCCTTGCTGGAATTCATCAATTCACAGATCTCTGCTTCTACCACGCTCTGACCCTTGCCGCGCTCCATTCCGTTTCAGATCAAGAAGCCAATGCAGCCAACAGGGAGAAATTAACCCAACTGCATGAACAACTCAAACTTTGGGCGTCGGCATGCCCCGAGAACTACGACCACCGCGAATTGCTGGTCCGAGCTGAACTGGCTCGTATCGACGGGCAGTTGGATGACGCAGGCAGGCTCTATGACCTGGCCTTGGCGAAAGCCTCTACCAATGGGTTTATTCACGAAGAAGCCCTTATCAATGAACGGGCTGGCTTATGCTGGGTTTCCATGAACCGAAGCAAAATTGCCGGAGTGTACATGCGAGACGCTCACCACGGATACGCCCTTTGGGGTGCTATACGAAAGGTGGAGCATTTAGAAGAACAGCACCCCGCGCTCTTCGGCCAGGCCGCCTACAAAACAGCTACCCATGTATCCTTTGACGACGCGACAACCACAGGAACCCGGATGCTTAAAGCCTTGGATCTTGCCTCGGTCTTAAAGGCCTCACAAGCCATTTCAGGAGAAATTGTCCTCACCGACCTGCTCGAAAAAATGATGCGAATTCTGCTGGAAAATGCTGGTGCCCAAAGAGGCTACCTGTTATTGGATCGAGATTCCCGATGGTTCGTAAAGGTGGGCATGGAAATGGATAGCGCTAAAGTTTCCTTTCCAAACGAACCATTGGAAAAAAGCAAAACCCTGTCCCGTCCCATCGTCAACTACGGTATTAAAACATTAGAAACGGTAGTTTTGGACGACGCCATACACTCAGGTCGCTTCACCAAAGACCCCTACATTCTGAAGAACAAACCAAAGTCAGTTCTCTGCATGCCGATCCTTCATCACGGCAAGCTGTGCTGTGTACTTTACATGGAGAACAACCTGGCCGAGGGCGCTTTTGACTCTCGAAGGCTGTCCCTATTAAAAATTCTTTCATCTCAGGCCGCTGTCTCAATAGTTAACGCCAGGCTTTACTCCCATATGGAGCACCTCGTACAGGAACGAACTGCCCGATTAACCGAAACCCTGGGACAACTCGAACAGAAGCACGAGCAGTTGAAAAAGACCCAGGGCCAACTGGTTCAGACCGGTAAAATGGCGTCGCTGGGAACCCTGACCGCAGGCATAGCCCATGAGTTGAAAAACCCCTTGAATTTCATCAATAACTTCAGCGCTATTTCATTGGAGTTATACCAGGAATTGGCGCAAGCCATAGAGGACAGGGACGATGAAGAAACCCAGGAACTCCTGAAAGACCTTACGATAAATGGCGACAAAATACACAAGCATGGCGTACAGGCCGACCGGATTGTGAAGAGCATGATGAACATAGCGCGGGGAGAAACCGGCGAGCGAATGACCGTGCTATTCAACGATCATGTCGATGAATACGTGAACCTCACCTGCTTTGGTTCGCGAGCCCGGGACGATGAATTGATCATAGAGGCGGAGCGCTACTACGACGAGAGCATAGGTGAGTTGGAAATCGTGCCCCAGGATTTGGGGCGAGTATGGATAAACCTTGTAAACAACGCCACGGATGCACTTTACGAAAAGCGCCAAAAGCTGGGTCCCTCCTTTATCCCCAAAATTTCCGTTACGACCAAAGACTACAAAGACCATGTCCGGGTTAGCATAAAAGACAACGGATTGGGCATTTCAGATGAGCAAATGAAAAAGATCTTCGACCCGTTCTATACCAGCAAACCGCCGGGTAAAGGAAACACCGGCCTTGGCCTTTCCATCTGTTTTGACATCGTAAGTTCGGGTCATGGCGGAGAAATAACCGCCCAGTCCCAGGCG
>JBNKOV010000325.1:0-6121 GCA_050294955.1 Holophagae bacterium | reverse complement strand
CCCAATTCGCAGCAGGCCAACGACCCGCCTATTCTGGACTGGAATTGGACCCTCATTCCAAATTGATAAACCGATACAGGGCCACAAAACCGAAGAAGGCCACCACGCTCCAACCGGCGGTTAGGGGCGCGATAATGCCCGATGAACCAAAGGTTTTGAACAATTCCATCAGGCCAAAGAACACCATGCCTGCAACCAGACCAGCGCCAACGCCGTAAAAGGTGCCTCGTCTGCCAAATTGGAAACCCAGGGGCATGGCGAGCATCATCATGATGAAGGGGACCATGGGTTGGGCGTATTTGGCGTAAAGACTTGTCTGGTAGTGGGCTGCGTCAAAGCCCAGGCTCTTGAGGTAGGCGAGATAGTCCTTTAATTCCTTGATGCTGAATTCGGCGGGTTTTCGGGTTTTCTTGGACAGGTCTTCCAAATCAAGGTCGATGGTGAAGTGGTCGCCAACCTCCACCTTGCGCGGCCTGAAATCCAGGTTTTCGTTTTCAGCAGCTAGGAAAAAGGTCCACACGGCGCCCGGTTTCTGCGCCACCCAGGTGCCGTTGTAGGTGAGGCCTGGCAGGTCGTAACGCTCCATCTTACGAGGCGTTCCCTCTGAAATGCGATAGATTTTAACGCCCGTCAGGGTTTGGGATTGAGGGTCGTAATATTTGTAATTCAAGATATCCCCATTGGGCCTTCTCAGCCACACATCCCTTGGGAAGGTCACGTTTTGGAGGTTCTTGATCTTATTGCGAATCCCGATGGCCATTCTACTGGTTTGCGGCAGGAACGCGTTTTCCATATAGAAACTGGCGCAGGTGGCCAGGAACCCACAGAATAATAAGGGCAAACACAAGCGCTGCAAACTGCCGCCGCCAGCGCGAATGACCGTAACCTCCTGGCTTTTAGACATCATAGCGAACAGGATCAGGACGGCTATCAACAGGCAGATGAACAGAGATTGATGAAGGATTTCCGGGATTTTGTAGAGCAGGTAGCGAACCACATCCCCAGGCGCGATGTTGTTTCTCTGTACAAATTTGGAAATCTGGGTGTACTCAAGCAACACCAGCAGCACCAACAGGGAGGATTGAACAAGCAGGTAGATTGAAAAAAAGGACCGGATCACGTAGGTGTCCAGTTTACTGGGGAATACAAAGGTTTGGGCAATATGGCCATCATCCTGAATGTTGGCGTCTTCTTTTTGATTTCGATTCCGCTTCCTGAAAACGAACAGAATCATGCGGCCCAATCGGGATATTCGATAGGCAATGCCGTCCTGAAGTTTTTCGAGGTGTCGGTTCCAGCCAAAGTTCTTGCCAAATTGGAGGATGACGCCCAGGATCAGGAAAAGCAGAGGCGGGATGCCCACGCCTAGGATTGGCGCTATTTTCCCGCTAACAGCGGCGTCTCGGCCCAGTTTAGTCATAAAGAAGTAGAACCCTATCAGCAACAGGCTCATTCCAAACCCGCTGCCCTTGCGTAACCTGCTGTGTTTGGCGGCGAGGGGCGCTGCAAATAGGGCGAATATGACGCAAATAAGGGGGGAGAAAAGGCGCTCGTAGAATTCGGTCCAGAGGTTCAGGTCGGTGGCTTGGGTGTTTTTCAGGTATTTATAAAGGGAGGGCGTTTTCAATAGATCTTTGACGGTCAGGTTCAGGTTGCCCGAGCTGAAGTCCTCGGGAATGGGGATGCGTCGTGAAGCGCTTTCAAACTTCCACATTTTTACCGCTTCATTTTTTTCTCCCTTTTGTGGTTCAAATTGAAGTGATATGTCGTGTGCTTCATAGAGTTTAATGGTGCGGTCCGAAAAAATGGAGGCCTGTTGGGCCATGATCAATTCTTCTTTTCCCTTGGACTGGTTGATGGAGATCAGTTCGGCGAGTTTTCCATCATCCACCCGGTCCACATACAAAATGGCGTCTTTGCCCATGGAGGTTAAAACGCCGGGCGTAATGTTGGGAAGCGCCACGGTCTCGATGAACGTCTTGTACTTCATCTGCCAGGTTTGATTGATCTTGGGGCTGGCTATGTTCATGATAACAAAAAGGATCATGCTCAAGATCATGCCGTAAACCATGATGGGCCTGCTCAATCGCCAAAAGCTGATGCCTACGGATTGTGGGGCGATTATTTCCGAATCGGCGCTCATTCGGCTCATGGCGGCGAGGGAGGCGAAAAGGAAGGAGAGCGCGGTGGTGAGGAACAGGATTTCGGGCAGTGCGCTTAAGAAGTACCACATGACCATGGTAAAGGGTATTTCAAATTTGCCCTGGCTCAACTCGGTGACACTGCCTATGATCTTAATAAAGAAAATCCCGTTGTAAACCAGCATCGCCATGAGAAATGGCGAGTTGATTTCTGACAGGATATAGGCGTCCAGGCTGGTCCAAGAGGGAAGTAGCGAGGACTTTAGTTTAAGCGGCTCGTTGGAGGTCGCTTTTTCCGAGTTTTCCATGTGAATACGTTCCTCAAACCGGACGGCCCGCAAGCCGCCGAATCTCCAAACTACCCATTATCAAGCATCGCAACGCTTTGGGCAACAGCTATGTTTAAGACCACATGTCCTGTTCTATTGTGGAATCGGCGAGACAGGATACAGGGGTTCAGGGTCCAAACCAGCGAGAGGCCTGACGGCGCTCCGAAGTTCAAATTCTTCTTGGGAACCTGTTCGCATTCGTCTCATCGCTTCAAATGTTGTTTCGGGCTTGTATGTCCATTTAGCGACTTGATTTAGGCGATGTAGCATGAGCTTTTAATTGGGATGGGGCAATGCTGAATATCCGCCATGTCATGCAAGCTGAGGGGCGTCCGGTGAGCTAGCGCAATTCACGGTTTAAGGCAAGGACCGATCTTTGAGATCGGCCCTTCCATATGCGGGTTAACGACAGGTTTTGTTGAACCAACCCGTGCAGTAATTACTGCAACAATCGGAATGGGTGTAACATGGAGCGCTGCTAGGCCTACAGTTTGATCCAACTTCTATGATGATGGAATAGAAACTGGTTCCTCCTTCGGTGTCTTCCACGGTGGCTGTGATGGGATGGCCTCCAGGATTTAAGGACACGCTGATATTGGCGCCTGTGCCAAGAAAGCCTTGGGATGCAGAGGTCCATTCAATTCGAGAACTGATGGTTCCTTCCTCCGGGTCGGTTGCTGTGCCGCTGAGATTAATGGGATAAAGATTACTCAGCACAGCGCCGTCGTTGGGCGAATTAATGACCACCGTTGGGTTCTGATTTGCCGGGCTGCAGTCGATGGAAAAGGAGCCAATTCGGGTCCGCCAATTGGTTCCCGTATTGTACATTCCCGTAAACCAGAATGTGCAATCGTCCACTGGATCCACGGTGAGGGTTGAATAATCCCCATAGCGATTGGACCCATTACCTCCGCCAGAACCGGATACAAGCACATACTCCCCATAGGGTAATGTGTTAAGCGGGTCTCCGGGGCGGCGGCCTACGTAATGAAGGCTTGGCGCCTGGACGGACGCCACCCGATTGAAGCCCATCACAATATTGCCGCCGTTGTCCATGGCGATTGAACCGAGCCACCGGTCCGAATTGGTTGGAGCGTAGGTGCCTTCCTGAAACAGGGTCCAACCGCCGCCGTTGTTGCGCAACTCGAACCAGCGTATGCCGCCGCGATTCGCGCCGTTTGCATCTACCGTGAAATTTCCCACAAGCGTCTGTCTGGCGCCTTGATTTCGATAGCTCAGGCGATTCATGACGACTTCTCTGAGCGAGTCCAAATTGGTTGATCCGGGTTGATTGAAACAGTTCCTGCCATTGGCGCACAGGGTAGAGTCGAAATCGGCCACGCCAATCTGGATGGGACCCGTTATGCCTGAGTTGGCGGGATTCGCCCAGTCCACATCAAACTCAAAAATCTCAAGAAAATCTCCAGCGGTGGATCCGCCGTGAAGTTCGTCATCCACATGGCGAATGAATATGCCTGGAGATCCCGCTGGGGGAGCATTGGGTCCGTCCACGTCCGCAGGGGCCAGGGCCTGAAAATTGAAGCCTCCCAGGGCGGCTGTCTGAAACCTTTGGAAACCGGCCGGGTTGCCCGCCAACATGGCGTTTCTATTTAAAGCGTACATTGCCGGAATATTGACAGCGCCAGTAAAGTCGTTGGTGGACACATAATAGGCGTCATTCCACACCCCGAATTTGGGGTAATCAGGGAAGTTGGGCGCATTAAAGGCATAGTTGAACCAGCCGCCTGTTACCGGGTTGCCTGTTTGAGAAACATAAACGCACAAGGTGTTTGCGGCATTTATGTTGGTGAATTCTGCTATCAACCACCTGCCTGCAAGCGAATCGTAGACTACGATTGGGTCTCCGCCGGGATTGGCTGCGCACGCGCCGCCTCCCAGGGCCGACATGTTGAACGGGCCTGCTGCAACGGCGCCTGTGGCCTTGTTATACACCACATAGGTGGCCCCGTTTTGTCCGTTGATGGCTTGAATGTAGAAGTCTATTCCCGCAGCGCCGGCGGGATCGGCTGGGTTTACCCCAGAATAGCCCTGGCCGTCGAAATTCATGAGAGGCTGAGCGAAACTGCGGGAGGCGTCCGCAGGTTTCGCGTCTTCCTGATAGGAAAGCAGGGGATCTATCCGGCTTACCACGGTTTCGGGAGGCGCTGTTTCATGCTCTCCTCGCACGGGAATGTCTTTGATGGGATCTCCTGGCTCCCATTGCCTGACGATAGGTAGATCCCGTAGATCTACATCGTAAACGGAGGGGCGTACAGGCTCCCCAACGTAAACGGATTCACTGGTGTCTCTGTCGGTTTCGCCATTTTGGGCCAAAGCGTTTGGGAGCAGGCCTGTTAAAAGGCAGAAGGCGCAGGCTAGTCGCAGGGCCTTCGAATGAAGTAATGCATGTTTCATTTTAACGTCCTTAGATTGCTTTTCGGTTTTTCCTGTCTGAGTTTATTTTCTCAGTTGTAACCCTAGCTTAAAATAGGCGCGCGGGGTCGTCAAGTAAGAAAACCATGATGTGTTTAAGCCAGGAATGGACCTGGAAAACCGAAATGGCCTGTCTTGCCTACAATAACCGCCTCATGGCTCTTAGCCCGAAAAGCGGACCTGCGAGCAGCACGAGGAATAGATAGCGGGCATCCATATTTTTAGAAAACAAGTCTAGGAGTTGAATGCTGAAAATAGTAATGGCAAACCCAATGCAGGTAACAATTGTGAGGGCGGAGCCCACCACGTCTCTTGGGGCGGTCTGAGCCGTAAGCGCCGAAAACTGAGGGGAGTCACCAATCACCGTAATGCCCCAGACCAGCAACGCCCCAAAAAACAAAAGAGGAGGCGCATCAAAGAACAGGGGAGAGGTAAGGCAACAGCACCCCGATGCCGCGAGTTGAATCTGGGCCACCCTTGCACTGCCCCATTTGCCTGAAAGCAAGCCTCCAACAGCGCATCCCAGGAAGCCAATCGCGATAATCGCAAAAGACCACATGGACACATCCAAATTTTCAAGACCCCGATGTTCGGCATAGCTTCGGATAAAAAATGGCGTAAAAGCCCAGAATGCATAGAGTTCCCACATATGGCCAAAGTAGCCGAAGCTGGCCGCCCTGAATTTGGGAGACCCAAACATATGCACGAGGGACCGAGGGTTGAATTTCATGGCTTTTGGGAGATGTGGACCGTCGGGAACCAACATATAAAGGAGAACCCCGCCCAAAGCCGCCAAAATAGAAATAACCGACATAACCATCTGCCAGGGCAGTGTATGCCCAAGGCTCTTAACCAGATGAGGAAAGGCTGTCCCCAAAACCAGTGCGCCCACAAGATAACCGATGGCTCTGCCCAAACCGCGATCATACCAGGCGGCTGCAGCCTTCATGCCAACCGGATAGATGCCCGCCAGGAAAAACCCCGTCACAAACCTTAGGATAATCAGTGATATCGCCCCTTCTGCGAGAAAGATGGACAGATTGGCCGCTGCGCCAAACAATGAGCATAAGAGGAAAATGAGACGTGGGGAATAACGGTCCGCCAAGGAGAACCAGGCAAAGCAAAGAGCCCCGCTGATAAATCCGAGTTGAACCGAAGAGGTAATCCAGCCAACCATCCCGGCGTCTAAACCCATCGCCAGTTGCAGGTCGCCAATGA
>JBNKOV010000324.1:0-6121 GCA_050294955.1 Holophagae bacterium | reverse complement strand
CGCTGGTTTGAAAAGTATAGATTCCGTCTCCATCAACGTCCTGGAGCCAGGAAAGCAAACAAGCAGGATCCCAATCTTCCGGACAGCCCATGGCTTGTTGGAAATTTCCGGGAGCGGTGACTATCAGCGCATTTTGATTGTCGGCCACCCAATTGCTCGCGTGATCATAGTAGAATTTAACCTCTGTTTCCTGCGACAGAGCAAGGGCGATATTGTCGCTCCCTCCATTTTGTCCATAACTTTCATCCCATGCGTTATTGAGAGTTGCTTTATATTCGTAAGAGCCTGCAGGGATTGTGAATATGGCTTGCCAAACCCCATCGGCCTCATCATAGGCGAGATGGGTGTTTGTGCAGTCAGGTTGCCAGTCGTCCGGACACGCCAGTTCTGATTGGAATGATCCGGCAATGGTAACTGCTTCCGGTTCCTGGGCCAGAACTGGTCCAAGCATACCTGCGGTTAGGATTAAAAATAGAACTGGCAAGGCCAGGTTTCTTGTGGTTTTCATATCGCCCTCCCGTCGCGCTCAGGTTTGAAATCATGGCAGATAGCCAAAAAGAAATAAATTGGGGGCGGACCTGCCGCCCCACTTGAGAGATCGAAACTTCTGTCCAGACCTGAGATCCGGATGGCGTAAGCGTCTTGCTGTTTTCGGGGTTGGAAAAGAGCCATGTCATGTGGACTTCCAAACAACGGAAATTCGCCAAAACCCTGTCTGAGCCGTGCCGTGGCAGAATGAACCCAACAGAGAAGATCGACGGATAGTATTCTAGCTAACTAAAGTTAGGTAAGTCTACTGTTTTGTCGCAAGCATTCCGGTGTTTTTCCAGAGAATCACGGTGTATAGGAGTAGCAATTCTCTTTAGGAAGAACCAGTTAGCCGATGTTAATCCTACTTTTCAGGCGCTTGAATTTCTTGGGTTTTGGCGGCCCGGTTTCGGATATTTTGCTGAAAGAAGCTATGGCGCCCCTTTTAATTGCACAGGGCTTCTTCGTCCTGGAAAATGTCCTCGATGGGTAGCTGAAAGAGACGTGCGATTCGGAAAGCCAGGGGCAAACTGGGGTCGAACTTGCCCTTTTCAATCGCGTTCACGGTTTGGCGAGACACTTCAAGTTCCTCTGCAAGCTGCGCCTGGGTCAGGTTTCTTTCGGCTCTCAGCGCTTTCAATCTGTTTTTCATTGGTACCTCCAGTTGATAAGAAGGGAGGAAGCTGCGTAAGTAATTGAAATGAGAAGAATGATATTGGAAAGTTCTACGGTCTTTACGATCATCGCTGTTTCCAATAAACCGTAGAGGGCTGTTCCAATAATGGTTATACCAAGCGTGAAAGACAAGGCGTCCAACTGAATTTTTCTTTGGAGCTCATCGGATTGCGCAAGAAATTTTCGAAAGGCCTGAATCATAAGCCAGCCAAGTACGGTTGTGCCTCCAATTGCGGCGATGGTGACAGGTCCTTCCGGAAGCCAATCGTTCTTGATGCCCCATTTCACGGCCACCCAGGAGAGGGACCACAAAAAAATCCAAAAGACCATTCTCAACTGGTTGTTGGTGGAGCAGGACGTGAGATAACTCTGTTTCGTTTGTGCCATAAGTCAAACCTCCTTGATAAAATGTCAAGCTCACTTGACTTAGACAATATAAGTCCTCATTAATTCGATGTCAAGCGTGCTTGACTTATTTCGGGGTCATTTTGGCAAATACATATGCCATTTTCGGAAAGCCTGAATGATAAATGGTAAATTAAGTGGCTTGAATTGAGGTAGGTAGAGTCTGACCGCTATCTAGGGATAATGAAGGAAATATTTCTGAAATTTTTGAATGCGCGCCATTAAGATTGAGGCAGAGGCACCTGATAGGCTTTTTCAAGGATGGTTTTGCGCAGTTTTTGAAATTCTTCTTCAGAAATACGCTTCTCTTCAAGAAGGGTGTTGAGGTCTGTCAACTTTCGGTAGAGTTGATAACTCTGGAGCTTGCTCCCCTTTTCCGCAGCAATGCGGGCAATAGCTGTATCCAGGTCAATGACCTCTTCTTCAGGCTCATATCTGGCCAGGGTCTTCCTAAGCCGTTCCGCCTCTTCCTGGAGCTGGTCTATCTCTTTGTTTTTCTCTGCCAGCGCTTTTGTCTGTTCTGAGATGATCGCCTTTTGCTCAAAAATTTTCTGCTTTTGCTGAAAATGAAGGGTTGCGTTGTTCAATTTAAGGTTTAATTCTTCAGGGCGAAAGGGCTTATGAAGATAATCGTAAACACCTGTTTTAATAGCGTCGATAATCCCTTGATGGTTGCCCCAACTGGTAACAATCAGCACTTTTGTGTCGGGCGATTTGGCCCGCGCCGCCTTTAGTACATCCACTGCTGTGAAGTAGGGCGTGGTGAGATCGGTCAGGATAATATGATACGGCGGATTATTGCTTATTTTGTCCAGAGCGCTGGCGGCAAGAACCACGACCTCTGTTGAGAGGCTGCGATGGTGGCGAACAATATTTCGCATCATTTCCAGAGTAATTGGATTGTCATTGACGATGAGGAGGCGGAATTTTTCCTTCATACCTTTCTTCCTTGCCAATCTTATCGAATCAATGCCTGCGCATCTTGAATAGATCTTACGTAAATTTTGGAAATAGTTGCTTTAAACGGTCAAACTTCACACAAAAAGCCCAAATACACCCCTACTGTAGCATCATTTTCCATAAATAGGGAACTGTCATTTCTCCAAAACTAAAAAATTGGCGGGTGGAGATGCGTGTACAGCTCAAATTTTGGGATCAGGCGGCCCTAAAAGCCGCCTGATTTAAGAGTTAGAGGTGAGATTCGATTGCCGCTTGAATTTTACCCTTGGGTTGATTGCCCAAAAGACTGCCAACAGTCTGGCCGCCCTTGAAAAACATCATGTAGGGTATGTTGGTGATTCTATACTGAGCCGCAATTTGGGGATTCTCTTCAATGTTCACTTTAACAATTGAGACTTTTTCTCCCATTTCTTCCTGGATGGCTTCCAGAGTTGGGGCCAACATGCGGCAGGGACCGCACCAGGTTGCCCAGAAATCCACGAGAACCAGGCTGGGGGCGTTGAGTACTTCTTGTTGAAAATTGGCGTCGGTAGCATTTTTAAGACTCATATTGGGAAAATCCCTCCTTTTATCTTCTCGACCCCATAGGGCCTTTTTCTTCCATCTTAAAGCATAGACGAAACCTTCCTTTGGGTAAAGGCGAATCGAACAGAATTCTACGCTCTGGGCTTGCCTATGAGCTTTGGTAGTGATACATTGGCCGGGTTGATATGGGGAGGCGCGCACATGGAGAGGATGATTTTTCAGAATTGGGACGATCTCCAAAATTCCTGGACATCAATAAGGCCGCAGGATGCGAAGGTGGTTTTCACCAATGGATGCTTCGACATTCTGCACGCAGGTCATGTTCTTTATTTGGAAGAGGCTCGCAACTTGGGCGCCTTTCTGGTTTTGGGTTTGAACAGTGATCTGTCTGTCTCTAGATTGAAGGGTCCATCAAGACCTGTCAATTCATTCGCGGATCGGGCCGTGGTTCTCTCGGGTTTGCGTTCGGTGGATCTTGTTGTGGGCTTTGAAGAGGATACGCCCTACGAACTGATTAAATCGGTTGCTCCAGATGTGTTGGTGAAAGGCGGCGACTGGGCGGCGTCCCAGATTGTTGGGGCAGACCTTGTGATTGCCCGGGGCGGGCAAGTTCAGTCTCTGAGTTTTAAACCCGGTTCTTCCACCACCAGTATCATTGAGCGTATCCAGGGCAATAGTTGAACCTTATTTTTTCCCCATGCAGAGTACGAGCCCATTGTCTAAACCAATCACCATCTTCCCATTGGAGATGGCTGGCGATGCGATAATGGCGTCTCCTGTATCAAATTCCCATACTTTTTTTCCGTCGGCATGAGTCAACTGATAAATTTTTCCCGCCATATCGCCAAATATCACCCGGTCTTGAACTACTACAGGCGAACTGTCAATTTTAGAACGTGTCGTAAACGTCCATTTGGATTTTCCCGTTTTCATGTCGATGGCGTGGAGCATTTTGTCTCTACCGCCAATGATGAGTGTTTTTCCAGTGGTTGTAGGGGAGGAGTAGTAGGGGAACTGGCGTTCGCTGTGCTCGTAACTCCAGAGCAGTTTACCGGTTGAAAGCTCGACGCAGCGAACCTGATTCTCAAAGGTGCCCATGTATACCCGCCCTTCGTAAACAAGGGGACTGGACGCAACATAGCCGTCCATTTCTATAGGTTCGCCTCTTTGAACTCCGGTTTTGGCGTTTAAAATTCTCATGTAGGAATCACATCCGGAAATAGCCAGCTCGGCGCCGGCTGAAGCAGGGGTTCCGTGAATATAGCCGTCGGTTTCCTTTTCCCAGATTTTTTTTCCGGTGGTTGCATTTAAGGCGTAGACTTTGGCGTCGTAGGACCCGAAAATAACCATGTCGTCCACGAAAATGCAGGAGGAAACAATCTCGCCCTCACTTTCGAATTTCCAGAGCAGTTTTCCTGTCATTCGATCCAGGGCATGAAGAAATCCGTCTTGGTCGCCAATGTAGACCATATTGCCGGATACGGTTGGGGACGATTTGATTTCATCTCCAGTATCGTATCGCCATTTTTGCTTGCCGTTTTTAAAATCAAGCCCATAGACCAGGCCGTCAAGTGACGCCACATAGACCATGTCACCGACGATGGATGCGGTGCTTTCTACAGAATCCTGAGCTTTAAAGGACCAGATGATTTCGGGTTTTTCAGGAAAGTCGCCTTTTGCCTGACCCGTATTCTGGGCGTTTGCCCGGAACATGGGCCAGTCCTCGGCGTTTGCCTGGGGGCTGAAAAGGATCCAATAAGTTAGAAAAAGAAGGCCGGTTCCCAAAAATCGGAGCATGAAAAGCCTGTGAGTTGATCTTGCCTCTGCAACACATCTGGTTTTTTCAATTTCCTGGCGATAGCCGGTCATCATAATGCATTCTCCCTTTAGCTTAAAGAATACCGCGCTTTGGGACCATTGTCTCCGCTTGTAAGTATACTCTTCCCCTAAGAAATTTGTTTAAATTAAACTGCCCGCATCCAAATTCCAGGCGATTTTCAGCCACTTCTCTACGTTGCTCCCTACCTGCTCAGGGGAGGTTAGTGGGATTCGGTGGGTGATGCGGTCGCCTTTCGCCAAACCGCCCGTATCAACGACTTGAGGGGGGATTTCCAAGTTGCAACCTTTCAGGGCAAGTCCCAAATCGACCCGTTTCTGGGTGGCAGGTTTAATTTCTGCAAAAACATGATTGCGATAGCAGGGGACAATGGTTTTACAAGGGCTGATTTTAACCATGCCAAGGTCTTGCACCAGGTCAATCAAGGCGTTGTGAATTGGGACAAGCGGCGCTTTTTTGCCTGAGTACATGGCTTCCACCAGTTGGGGCGCTTTTGCAAGATAGGCGTCGGGCTGGTGGTCAGCTTTTCCGTTAACCAAGGTTTTAGCTATAATCCCAGCCGTTGTGGCTCCAAGTTTGCCGTGTTGCTTGAGCCAGGCAAGGGCAGGCTTTAGCTCGGCTATTTTCTGTTGCTCCAGTTCGCTCAACCACTCATCCAGGCTTTTTCCAGTTTTTTCCGCCATATTGGCTACGATCGCCTGTTGGTAGGGGACAGAAGGGTGGATGGCGTAGGTGGGATGATTTAGAGTCACTGTGACGCTCCTTATTCGTGCATCAAGGCACGGTTTATCTTATCACATAAAGCCTGTGTCGAGCATTGCGGCAAGGGACGTTGTGGAGGTAAAGCGACTCAATAACCACCATTGGTTGGGATAATATGGAAACGATCCTAATCAACTATTAGGGGGATTTTTGCATTACTACCATTGAGGAGAATAAACGCCCTACTGAGATCTCAGCTCCATTATTATTCCAGATTAAGGGTGTTCCTGCAGAAATTGTCTCAGGAGATGAACAATTTGCTTGAATAAAATAGGCTTTAGTTGGGTACTGAGTACTTCCTCCGTCACCAAAAACTTTAGCGATTCCATTTTCATCAATACAAACAAAAGTTGCCTCATCACAACCTATAGCAAATCTTTCAGTGGAACTATTATCTTCAATTGTTCGAGCCAGCAATCCAAATATTCT
>JBNKOV010000323.1:0-6142 GCA_050294955.1 Holophagae bacterium | reverse complement strand
CGTTTCGCGGAAAGGTTGTAGAAAAAGACCAAAGGCTGTTTTATCATGGCGTTCGCCCACACCCCTTTCCTTATTCACCTCATTAATGGGCTCCAGACCAAGCTCGATCTTTGACTCTTCCAAGGTTTCAGGGGTGGTTTTCTCAAAATAACGCTTTAACCATTCCTCTCGTTCCTTTTTCAACTCCTCAATGGCGGGAATCTTGAAACGATCCGTTTCATCTGGGCCTTTCTCCTCGGCTTGAGCTTTCTCCTGCTTAACAACCTCGGGCTTTTGGGCTTCGTCATTGGGTTCCTTATTTTCCTGCTCCCGCTTTTTGCGAGCCTCCTCATCTTTCTTGCGTTTTATTTCAGCGAGAGGCTTTTTATAATCGCGATAGTAGGACTCATAGAAATCCAGCATGCCAACGGGTTGAGAATAGTGATTTTTAAAGTAATGAGTCATGTTCAGCATATCTTCACGATCATGACGGAAAAAGCTGAGCGCCTCATAGAGCTGCTCCATGGTTCTGGCAATTTCGCTAAAAGCGTCCTTGTCCATGGGGTAGGACGCTGGAAGCGCAGCATCTTCATAAAACATTTGTTCGGGTTTGAAATTGAAGTTTGTGAGCACCATATGCTTAAAAACCTCTTCCTCTTCCGATTTCTCCGCCTCGCCATCCTCTCCGGACTCGGCTTTTTCCTTTTCTTCTTCCTCTTTTTTCTTGAGGTGATACTCCCGCTGTTCTTCTGGAGACATTCGCTCAACTTCAGGCAGGCCAGCAGCTTCGTGGAGGGTCATATAAATGGCTTTAAACCGCTCGAACGCCTCTTCCAACATCGCAATGCGGCCCCGGTCGTCCTTCTCGGCGTAAACCTCGGCTTTGGCCCTTAAATCCTTAAGAACCTCTTTCAACTCGGAGAGATGGGGAATGTTTTCGTCCCATTCTTCTAAAATGGCACCCCAGTGGATGTCCCAGTCAGGATCAATGCCAGAGACCTCAAAATTCCGTTCAAGGAACCCAAACTCAAGCAATTGACCGATATAGGCAATCAAATCTTCAGGCGCAGCGTCAACCGCTTCCCCAGCCTTGGTCACCAGATCTTTGTGGCGAACCCCGCTTTTCTCTGCTGCGCTCAATTCCCAAAAAAGGTCCAGCACCGGATTCAGAGGGATACGTTGAAATGATTCCACATTGTTGCTGTTGGTGAGGTAAAGATAATGATCGGCTTGGCGAGTGAGCGTTGGATTGGGACGAATGCGAATTGCGTCTCGATAATCCGGATGGTGGGGCAGCAAGCTCTGCAGCTGTTTGAACAGGGTGTTGTTAAGGCGAATGTGGCCAACAGCCTCTGCTTTATCTTGGGGACCGTTAAAGACATCACTGCCCGAACCGCCCTCTTCGAAGCAGCCCATGGCAAGATGGGTGAAGGTGCTGAAGGGGGACGTCTTACCACAAATGCGCGTCAGATATTTAATAAGGCTTAGCTCGGTTTTCAAATCTTGTTTTTTGAACTTTTTATCTGGGTTCCTACGAGCGTAATTGTCACAAGCCCTAAGAAGAGTCTGACTTGAAAGAACCAGACCCTTACGAAGATTGTCCATGCGGGTCAGGCCTTGCAGAGCCTTGCGGGCCTTGATGGTCTCAGCTTTAAAGGTTCCCTCGCCTTTTGCTATCAGAGCCTCTGTTTGGGAACAATTGTCCAGGTAGCTGTCAAGCAGGCTGTGATCGGAGAGGTTGTTGCGAAGGTAGGCAACCTTGCCTTCAGACAGGTTTCGACCGTTGAACACATCCCTTTTGATATTGAGCAGCTTCTTTTGAACGGTTGAGTCCTCATGATCGTGAATGACTTTAAATAAATAATCGCTCAGTTGTTCCCTCAAAGATCCTGCTTCTTTTTCTAGAGCGCGGATTTCAGAAAGGATGAGGGGAGTCTCCTTGATTTCCATGGTTTCCAAGGCGTCATAAGATCCGCCGCCAACTCGTATCAATGTGTATGGGAATAACTTCACCGCATGCTCCTTCTAGATCTTCGATGTAAACAAGTGCCTGAATTGATTGAATATTCGCTCTATTAACCTCAAGTCCTTCGTCACAATGTCCGCAGAACCTTCCATATTGTGTTTAAACTCCAAATCCTTGTTGTAGGTTGTGTGCAACCCACCAGGCAACTCTACGTTGAGGAGATATTGATTTTCTCTTGCCACAAGGGACATGGTGGAAATCTGACCATTAACCATGCCAAATTCCCTAAATGGGTAGCTGTCGAATTTAATGTTAACCTGCTGACCTAACTCCACTTTCCCGGACCCTGTTTGGGGCAGGTAGATCTTGCCGATGATCTCTGTCTTGTCCGGGATGATCACCATCACCTCGTCGCCCAGGTTCACATACTGGTTGTTGCTCCAGAACTTGAAAAAGGAGACATATCCCGCCATGGGCGACACGAGCACGTATTGCTGCTCCCAACGATCAAATTCGCTGGACAGTTTTTTGTACGAGCCTTGAGCCATAAGCTGAAGAGCGCGGCGGCGTTCCCGAGTGTCCTGCTCCAACTCCAGGATATTGCGATTGGTGTCGTCGATGCGGATTTCGTTATTGACCATGTTGGTTTCAAGGCCTTTGTAAGAAAACTGCTTGTCCAGGTATTGGGTTTCCACTGTATCGAACTCGGTTTCTGAAATTAGACTCTGCTCAAACAGCCGTTTATTTTTTTCATAACGTTTTTTGAAAAGGGCGAGCTCTTGCTCCAACAATTCTTTTTGACCCAATAGCTGCTGGTTCAAGGTCCGATAGCTGTCTATTTGATTCCGCAGACCCCGAATTTTTTCGGCGTTGAAGTCTTCCTCAACGAAAGTCTGATAATCCACAAAGCTCCGGAGGAAATCCGAATAAGACACCTGAAGCTCCCCTAACACTACGACCTTTGGAAGGAACTCCCCCAAGAACTTTTCCGGCTCTGTGAGAAACCCCTCCATTTTTTTGAGCTGGTCTCGCAATGCTAGGATATCTTCATAATTGGCGGTATTCTCCAGCAGAGCCAGGTATTGGTCGTTCTCAACCTTCTGGTTCTCTTCAACAAAGAACTTCATAATCTTGCCACTGGAACGAGCCATGACACGAACGGGCGGGTTTTGGGTGGTAATGGCGATGCGTGCCGGAATGATCTCAGGGTATTTAATCACCCATGTGCCAATGAGCAACAGGATCACCGTCACAAACACCACAGTGATCCCCCAGCGAATGATCCAGTTGGGATCTTTGCCGATTATTTCCTGAACCGGCTCGCTCCTGAGTTCGATGATTGGTCTTTCAGATGATTGCTCCGGCATTAGTTCCCCAGCTCCAATTGATTTTTGACGAGATTGTAATAGTAACCCCGTTTGGCGGTAAGCGTTGTATGCGTGCCTTCCTCCACAATTTTACCCTTTTCCAAGACCACGATCTGGTCCGCATTTTTCACCGTGGAGAGCCTGTGGGCGACAACCACCACGGTTCTTCCTTCAAAGAAGTCGTCCAGATTTTCCATGATCGCTTTTTCATTATTGGCGTCAAGCGCACTGGTGGCCTCGTCGAAGAACAGATATTGGGGATCTTTGTAAACGGCCCGGGCAATGAGAATCCGTTGTTTTTGGCCCTGGCTCAAACCATGCCCGTCGGAGCCTATTTTGGTGTTGTAGGCCAGAGGCAGCGACTCGATAAACTCACGAATATTGGCGATATGAACCGCTCGCATTAGTCGTTCATAATCAATCTGCTCGTCGCCCAGCGCTACGTTTCGGGCAATGGTGTCGTTGAAAAGGAATCCATCCTGCATCACCACACCGCAATTTTGCCGCCAGAAATCGGCGCCGTAATTGGAGAGGGCGATATCGCCCAGTTTAATCTCCCCTTTGGTGGGGGGATAAAACTTAAGCAATAGCTTAAGAATGGTAGTCTTGCCCGAGCCACTGGTCCCCACTATGGCGGTGGTCTTCTTATAGGGGATGGTCATGGAAATGCCATCCAGCACTTTTTCGGAATGAGGACCTTCATAATGGAAATCGAGATTCTCAAGCACCAGATCATGCTTGGTGGAAAAGGCGTTGATGCGGGTTACTTCCGGATCCTCTTCATCGTCTCTTCCGTGTATTTCCCCCATGCGCTCCAAGCTCAACTTGGCGTCCTGGGCAGCCTGAGTGAAGCTCAAGAGTTGTTCCACCGGGCTGCTCAACTGGCCGATTATGTAGGTTACGGCCATCATCATGCCCAGAGTCATGTCCCCGTCTATCACTTCTTTGGCCGCCAGAAATGAAATGAGAATATCCTTTAGCTGATTGATGAACAGGGAGCCGGCCTGTTGATATTGGTTGATGGCCAGTCCTTTCAGGTTGACCTTGAACAACTTGGCCTGGATATGTTCCCATTCCCATCTTTTCTGTTGTTCGCAATTGTTCAGCTTGATTTCGGGCATGCCCGTGATCAGCTGGACCAGGTTGCTTTGATTGTCGGCCATCTGGCTAAACCGCTTATAATCCAGATCTCTGCGCTTTTTCAAGAACAGGAGAATCCACAAAAAGGAGAGCAAACTGCCGATGAAGAAGACGGTGAAGATGCTCATTGAGTAGATGGCCAGCACAATGCCGAACACCACCAGGTTGATCATGGAGAAAAGGACATTAAGGGTTTGAGAAGTGAGAAAGGTCTCAATGCGTTTGTGATCCCCAATGCGCTGCAGCAGGTCGCCGAGATGTTTGGTGTCAAAAAACGAGAGGGGCAACCGCATGAGTTTTATAAGGAAATCCGAAATAATGGATATATTGATCCTGGTTCCCAAATGGAGCAGGATCCAGCTCCTGATAAACTCCACCGAGGTTCTGCTCACGAACAGCATGACCTGAGCCAGCAATACCGTGTAGACAAAATTGATATCCTGGTTGTTGATGCCAAAATCGACCAATGCCTGGGTTAAGAATGGAAGAATGAGGCCCAGCAAACTGCCGATGAGCATGCCGATAACCAATTGAACTAAAAATTTCTTATAGGAGAAGAGATAGGAAAAGAGGAACTTGAAGCCCGTCTTATTGGTGGGATCGTCTTCCTCATGCTGGAAGAATTCCGGCGTTGTTTCCAAAAACAAAACAACCCCTTCCTCTTCATGAACGGCCCAACATTTTAAGAACTCTTCTTTGGTGTAGGTTATCTTGCCATGGGCAGGGTCTGATACGTAGACCTTGTCCTTTTTCATTTTGTAGACAACCACGAAATGCCGTTGCTGCCAGTGAGCAATGCAAGGGAGCGGGGCCTCTTCCGCCAATTTGTCGAAAGGAATTCTCGCAGCAAGGGTCCTCAGCCCAAGAGATTCCGCCGCTTTACTGATGCCCAGGAGCGAGACGCCCTCACGGGTAAGGAAACAGCGATCCCTCAGGAAAGGAAGGGAATACACACGTCCAAAAAAACGCATAATAATCTGCAGACAGGTCGGACCACAGTCCATGGCGTCGAGTTGTCTTACGGTTGGAAACGGCTTTAACTTTTTTAAAAACATAAAAACCCAATCAATGAATTTAGGACGAGATCCAAGTCCACCTGGATTTGTACGGCAAAAACGGAGGTCAGGATCTCAGGAACTTGAAATTTTCACATGAATAAGACCTTTTTGCCAAGTGGTAAGACCCTTTACATGGGAGAAAAAACGATATTTCTCCCTTTTTCTGCTCAAACACCGGGCTAAATTGGTGTCTGCTCGTCGGCCCTAATCCCTGGCCCTGGCCACATGACCTATTTAAAAGGAGCCTTTGAGATTCCCCGTGTCATATTCAAAATAATTTTGGCAAAGGCGCCGTCCCCTCTCCTTCACCCCTTCACCCTGCTTACGAAACCGCCCATATGCCCAATCTGAGTTGTGCAAAAGCGTGGGAAGAAAAACGCCCCCGATGATGCAGAGGCTGCAGGGTCTGGGCAAACCGGCCTTTTAATCGTTCTCCTTTGTCCTCATGGGAACACCGCCTGGGTCTTACCAAGGGTGTAGCGACGCCTAATTTTCCATCCGTCTCAGGCCCCCAAATGGTCGGGCGCTGTCCCTTTTTGCCTCATTTTCGCGCCCCTCAAGTCCACCCAGACAAGCAAAGAATGAGTGTTCACGGGCGCTGACACCTGATTTTAGAAAATCTGACAATGTCG
>JBNKOV010000322.1:0-6146 GCA_050294955.1 Holophagae bacterium | reverse complement strand
TCTGGCGCTCTCAGTCTTGCTGCCTACGCTGGCCAGAATATCCAGATACGGTTCAGCTTCAATACCGTAGATGGTTCTTTCAACAACTTTACCGGCTGGTTGATTGACGACGTTGTTGTCGCCAATTCCTGCCAGTAATACTAAAGACTTCAAGTATCGGGCTCTGCAATCTTCGACTTAACGATTATTGTGGAGCCCTTTTTTGAGCCTGTTAGGATCGGTAAGCCTCAATATCTTAAAAAGGAATTGAGCAGTAGGATTGCGGCAGAAGAAAAATAAATGATAGACAGGTTTCGAGGTATTTCTGTCATTTGGAACACCTCAAACAATATAGGGCCATCCTAGGGCTGGCAATAGAATAAAGTGTAAGAACGCGTCAAACCGCTACTGGTTTTTTAAAAAAATGCCATCACATCTGGAGAGCGATCCTGGGCTATGGCTAAAAAATATGAATGACCTGCCTGGTCGGCGCTCCCAGGACTGTTAGGCCTGAAAATAACCAAATCTTCTTCTCTAAGTAGCAGGTTTATATGGGCTATTCTCTAGTAACGTGCGTTATTGTTATTATTGCGGAAACAATGACAGAAAAAAGCATTTCAGTTTGGAGGAGCCAGATGGCCCGACGCTGGGCGATTTAATGGAGATCCACCCAGGTCAGACCACTGGGTAAAATCAGCAGTTGTCAGTTGGGCAGGCGTCAGAGCATGCTCTGTCGCAAAGACGTTCGGGGTAGGTGGTCAAGCTGCAATCACAGCTGAGCCATGCGCCGCCCAGAATCTTGGATCCGGTCACAAAGCTGTTCACATTGAGATCATTCAACTTAATCTTCTTTTTCATCTTATTGCCTCCGTTAGATAATAGCCGCCGAATCGTTCGGCTGGCTGCTTTCATTATGGCCATGGCGCGTTTTTGGGTCCGTGTGACTTTCTGAATATTAACGGGCTTTCTTGAGGATGTACGAGGCCCTTCTGCCGGAGAATACTAGTGTGAGATAGACCAACGCCCTGGTGTGGCGAGTCCTCGCCCCGTCCTAAAATTGCATTTCTGATTTGCGTGTATCACCAACTGTTGCTTGTTAAATCCTATGGGTTTGCCCTATAATATCCAGTTTGGCGATTGTTGGCCAACTTCAACACCGCGAAGCTCGACCACTGTTCAAAAGCTTCTCCGTGTGAAGTGGGCGGGAACATCCTAATTTTATTAAAATATACATATGAGCCGCGGGGATGTGTGCCATCATCATATTTGGAGTTTTGGATTGACTATAGCTGAGCTTAAAGATGACCTCAAACGTATGATTGTAGAAACCTTAATGCTGGAAGATGTAGAGCCAGGGGACATTGAAGATGAGACCCCGCTGTTCAACGACGGCCTGGACCTGGATTCCATAGACGCTCTGGAACTGGGGATGGCGATTTCCAAGAAGTACAAAATCAAGATTAATCAGGACCAGGAAAAAAACCGCGAATATTTTGCCAATGTGACCAACCTGGCCCAGTATGTCTTTGAGCAAGTGAAAGTTCAAAATGAAGTTGCCGAGGGGGCTGTTGAATGATGACGAAAGATGAGATTCTTACACGAATCAAGTCGGTCCTTGTCTCTACTTTTGAACTGGAACCGGAAATTGTAACGCCGTCGGCGCATTTGTACGAAGAGTTGGATCTGGACTCCCTTGACGCCATAGACTTGGCAGTCACCTTGAAGAGTGAAACCGGGATCAAGCTCAAAGAGCAGGAAATGAAAGCCCTTAGAACCGTGGCCGATATTGTGGATGTCATACATCGCAATCTGGAAGAGGCCCGTTCGCTGGAAGCCTGACGGACTGCGCATGTACAATCCATGCCTGGTCATTCCCATCTACAATAACAAGGACACCATAACTGGGGTCCTTGATCGGGTGGCTGGATACCAGCTGCCTGTCCTTATTGTGAACGATGGTTCCGACAAAGAAACCAGAGTGGTGTTGGACCACTTGGAGTCCAGTAGGGAAGCGGTGCGCGTCAAGCACCTGCCCCAAAACGGAGGCAAGGGCGCCGCTGTAAAGGCCGGTCTGCTTCTTGCCGATGAATTGGGCTATTCTCATGCCTTGCAGGTGGATGCAGACGGGCAACACCTTCTTGAAGACATACCCAAATTTCTGGATGTCTCCAAAACCACTCCTGAAGCTCTGGTCCTGGGCGCGCCGGTCTTTGGTGAAGATGTGCCAAAATCTCGGCTTTACGGTCGCCAGATCTCCCGGTTTTGGGTGCGAATTGAAACCCTGTCTCAGGCTATTCGCGACCCCCTTTTCGGATTTCGAGTGTACCCAGTTTCCAAAGCGGCTGAGTTGATTCGGCGAAAGAAGCGGATTGGGAACCGCATGGATTTCGACCCCGAAATTGCGGTCCGCCTTTGCTGGACGGGCCTTCCCGTTCGCAATATAGATACGCCAGTCATCTATCCGGAAGGGGGCGTGTCTAATTTTCGCATGGTGTTGGACAATGTGCTTATAAGCTGGTTGCACACGCGCCTTGTTTGCGGCATGATCCTGCGTCTGCCCTATTTATTGTTTCAAAAAGTACGCAGTTGAGGCGAGGATAATGAAAAAGGAATGGGCGGCCATACCGGAAAGGGGCTCCCTGCTTGCGATGATTGCGGGGATTCGGATTTTAAATTTTTTCGGCTATACAGCGGGCATGATCTTTGGATCTCTTGCAGTGGTCTACTTTTTCCTTTCCGGCAGAGTGAGCAGGCGAGCCTCTCGCCAGTACCTATCCCATTTAGAGCAGGCGAGCCCGGAAACCGGGGTTGGCCCTTCGTTGAAAAACGTCTTCCTCCACCATTGGCATTTTGGGATTAACATTATTGACCGCATGTATTTCTGGCAGGGGAAGATGGCGCGTTTCCGCTTTACCTACCAGGGTCGTGAGAAGGTGCATGAATATCTCAATGCGGGCCAGGGCGTTTTAATGATTGGGGCTCATATGGGCAGTTTCGACGCCATGCGGGCGTTTTCTCAAAAGCGTGGGCTGAGAGTGAACGTGGTGATGTATCAGTCCCATGCCCGGAAATTCAACTTCCTGCTGAAGCGACTCAACCCAGCGGCCAATTTGAACGTGATCGACTTGGACGGCAGTGATATGGGCCGTATTTTCGAGTTAAAGGAAATGCTGGAAGCGGGGGAAGTCGTCGCCATTTTAGGCGACAGAGCGGCCCCTTTTGGCACCATACGCGAGCACCGCATCTCATTCCTGGGCGAGCCTGCCCCTTTTCCCCAGAATCCATGGATTCTGGCTGGTTTATTGGGTTGCCCCGTTTTTTTTGCAAATGCGGTTCGTAAAGGCAAGCGACAATATCATATAATGATTGAGCCCCTGGCTGAGAAGATCCTCATGCCTCGCAAGGACCGACAAGAACGGATACGGTTTTATATGGCCGAATACGTGGCCAAAATAGAGCAGTTGTGCAAAAAGCACCCCTTCGAATGGTTCAACTTTTATGATTTCTGGCCGAAGGCCGACTTGGAATCCGCTAAAAGAAAAAGCCCATAATTTCAAGGATAGAATACAGATACATGAATAACGGCGTAGGATTACAAGCACTGGGTATGGTAAACGCCTTGGGCTCCCAAACAGATTTGATTACGCAACGGCTGCTGCAGGGCGATGTTGGCAGGTTAAGCCAACGCCCTATGAAAACTGCTGGCGATACAGTTCTTGCCGGTCAGGTTCTAGAACCCTTGCCTCAGCTTCCTGCTCACCTCGCACATTTTGAGTGTCGCAACCATCGGCTGAGTTACGCGGCCTGGCTCCAGATTGAATCGGTCCTGGTTCCATTACGAGAAAAGTATGGACCCCAGCGGGTTGGCGTGGTTCTTGGCAGCAGCACCGCTGGCATGGATTCCTCGGAAGCAGCTTATGATGTGTGGCGAGAGACGGGCAGCATGCCCGAGAGTTACGACTACCGTTCTCAGCACGCGATGGGCAGTGTGGCGGCCTTTGTGGCTGAATTGGCGGGCGCAAGGGGACCGGCCTACACTATTTCCACCGCCTGCACTTCCAGCGCAAAAGCCATGATTTCCGCTAGGGGCCTGCTGGAAGCCGGTCTCTTGGATGTGGTCATTACGGGCGGCGTGGATACCCTTTGCCATCTTACCCTCAATGGTTTTGAGTCTCTGGGCGCCATCACTCGCACCGTTGGAAACCCCATGAGCGTGAATCGCTGTGGGTTGAATATTGGAGAGGCGGCTGCCCTTTTTGTTATGACTCGGGAGTCCGCGTCTGTTCAACTGGTGGGCGGCGGGGAATCCTGCGACGCCCATCACATGTCGGCGCCGCATCCCGAAGGTCTGGGCGCTGAGGCTTCCATGCGCCTTGCTTTGAAAGACGCCGGTTTAAAGCCGGACGACATCGCCTATTTGAATCTGCATGGCACGGCTACCCCTCAAAATGACAGTATGGAAGCGCTTGCAGTGCATCGGGTTTTTCCCAATATTCCCTGTAGTTCAACCAAACCCCTTACGGGTCATTGCCTGGGCGCCGCAGGAGGCGTTGAAGCGGCCTTCTGTTGGTTGGTTCTGAATCAGGACGGACCGGAAAAGTCCTTGCCTCCTCATGTATGGGACGGGGAGCGGGATCCGGAAATACCCGAATTAAATCTTGTGAAGTCAACCAGTCGGCTCCCTGAGCAATCACCCCTTTACGTAATGAGCAACAGCTTTGCGTTTGGCGGAAACAACTGTAGCCTCATACTTAAATGGGAGGCTGGAGCATGAGCGCTTACACCTTCTACCTCAATGGTTGGAACGCCTGGGCTCCCGGACTGCCCACCCGAGATCACTGGCTGGCCTGGCTGCCCGAGGGCGGCCCCTTGGAAGAGTTGGAGGCCAAACCGGCCTGTAAAGCGGCAAAACCCATATGGCGAAGGCGTTACAGCCTCTCCAGCCGTATGTTGATCGACACCTCGCTGAATTTGTGTGAGACCTTGAATGTCGATCCCACCCAAACTCACCTCATCTATGGTGCGGAAAATGGTGAAACGCCTCCGTTTATAGCGCTGCTCAAAGACCTTACGGTTTCAAGCCGCTTGTCGCCTACTGCTTTCAGCAATTCGGTTCATCACGTGCCTACCGGGCATTTCGGGATGTTGGCGAAGCATAAGGGGTTGTCGCGCACCATCAGCGCCTTCCAGGATACCTTTATTTGCAGTGTCTTGGACATGGTGGGCCTGTTTTCTCGCATGCCTGAACTGCCCACTTTGTTGGTGATTGCTGATCAGTTCCTTGAGGAGCCCTTTGATTGTCCTCAATCCATGACGCCCTTTCCCTACGGCGTATCGTTTTTATTTTCGGCTGAACCTCGTTGCGAGGAAGAAAAACCCCTGCATCTTCGTATAAAGTCCCAGGCCGCTGCAAACGAGGGTCCCCATGAGGAGCCGGTCTTTAACTTCCTGCGGTGGCTGCGTTCGGATGAGCCTCGCCTTGAAATGAACACATCTTTTGGAGTGGTTGAATGGAGTCGGTAAGCGCAATTCCCATGGAAAAACTGGTTCCCCATGATCGGCCGATGGCCCTGCTTGATCATATGCTGGAAATCGACGGGGGAAGAAGCGTGTCTCAAGTCGCCATTCATCCCAATTCCATGTTCTATCAGGACGGCGGCGTTCCGGCCTATGTGGGTCTGGAATATATGGCTCAGGCTGTAGCGGCCCACGGGGGTTACCGTTCGTTTATTTCCGGAGAGCCGGTGAAGGTGGGCTTTCTGTTGGGAAC
Source organism: Holophagae bacterium (assembly GCA_050294955.1). Classification (GTDB taxonomy): domain Bacteria; phylum Acidobacteriota; class Holophagae; order Acanthopleuribacterales; family Acanthopleuribacteraceae; genus JBNKOV01. The sequence continues at coordinate 397 of JBNKOV010000322.1, read as the reverse complement.
GCCGCATCTCAAATTTCACTGCGAGTCCTTTCCCAATGGCGCGATTTTGAATGTGGAAGTGAGTGAGGACTGGGGAGACGACCAGCTCATGCGGTTTCAATGCGCCATTCGAAATCAAGAGGGAGCCCTTCTAATGGAAACTGGGCTGAATGTGTTTCAGCCTCAGAATCTGGCGGCCTATTTGGAGAAAAACCGTTCGGAAGGCAGTGCATCATGACGCGTCGCGTAGTGATTACCGGAATGGGCGCTCTGTCGCCGTTGGGCTGTGATTGGTCTTCCGCCAGGGAAACGCTCCTTGCAGGAAAATCCTGCATAAAGTTTCAACCCGAATGGGACACAGTGGAGGGCCTTCAGTCTCGGCTAGGCGCTGGAATCCCTGATTTTACTCGACCCAAAC
>JBNKOV010000321.1:0-6159 GCA_050294955.1 Holophagae bacterium | reverse complement strand
TGGGGACAACCATGCCATGGCTTTCGACCCCAACGATCCGAATTATCTGCTGGTGGGCAGTGACGGTGGTATTTACGAGAGTTGGGATTTGGGGAAAAACTGGAAGTTCATTTCTAATTTACCAGTTACTCAATTCTACAAGGTGGCTGTTGACTACGACAAACCGTTCTATAATGTATATGGCGGAACCCAGGACAACAACACCCAGGGTGGTCCATCTAGGACAGATAATACGGTTGGTATTCGGAACGCAGATTGGTTTATCACACTATTCGCCGACGGCCACCAACCCGCTGTAGATCCCACAAATCCCGATATCATCTATTCCGAGTGGCAAGAAGGAAACCTGGTTCGCTATGACAGAAAAACCGGGGAAATCGTTTACATATCTCCCCAATCGGAAGATGACGGCGTAGCTGAACGCCACAATTGGGATTCACCCATTCTCATCAGTCCACACAATCCAGCTCGCCTCTACTACGCGAGTCAGCGGGTCTGGAGAAGTGAGGATCGTGGGGATTCCTGGGACCTTATTTCAGGGGATCTCTCGCGTAAAAAGGAGCGCCTGCTCATGCCCATGATGGGGCGGGTCTGGAGTTACGATTCCAATTGGGACATGTACGCCATGTCTAATTTTGGCACCATTACCTCTCTCGCTGAATCCCCCGTTGTTGAGGGACTTCTGTACGCGGGCACAGACGACGGACTCGTTCAGATTAGCGAGGATGGCGGGAAAAATTGGAGGATGGTCGAAGTCGGCTCCATGCCCGGCGTTCCTGAGATGAGTTTTGTAAATGACATCAAGGCCGACCTACATGACGCTGACACCGTGTATGTTGTAATGGACAATCATAAAGAGGGCGATTACAAGCCCTACCTCATGAAGTCAACAGACCGTGGCGCTTCATGGTCTTCCATAGTAGGAGACTTGCCGGATCGTCACTTGCTCTGGCGTTTGGTTCAGGATCACGTTAAACCAGAGTTAATGTTCGTTGGAACGGAATTTGGAATCTACTTCACCATTGATGGCGGGAAAAAATGGGTAGAGTTGACAGGCGGCGTTCCCAACATACCCTTTAGAGATCTCGCCATCCAAAAAAGGGAAAACGATCTCGTTGGCGCCAGCTTCGGTCGAGGATTTTTCATTCTTGATGATTACACCCCCCTTCGCCATTTTACTGAAGCTACTTTGGAAGAAAGCTCTGTGCTCTTTCCCGTTAAGGACGCCTTGTGGTATGTGCCCAAACGGCCTTTGGGAAGAGATGGAAAGGCCACTCAAGGCGCTTCTTATTTCACCGCTGAAAACCCTCCCTTTGGCGCAGTTTTCACCTACTATTTGAGCGATGGTCTCACCACTAGCAAAGCGACTCGTCAAAAAAATGAGAAAAAAGCCATTAAGGAAGGAAAGGACACGCCATTCCCCGGTTGGGATGCTATCCGTAAGGAAGAAATGGAAGAAAAACCTCAGGTGGTTTTAACAGTTCGAAACTCAAATGGTCAGATTGTCCGACGTGTAACCGGACCTGCGAAGCCTGGTTTCCATCGCGTGGCCTGGGATCTCAGTCATGAAGTGAAACAGGCATGGCAGCCGCCAAGAAGCGGTGGGGGGTACAACCCATTTGCAGCAAGTGGTTTCCTTGCAGCTCCTGGTGATTACTCCGTGACTTTTGGAACGCTTGTCAACGGCGAGTTTTCCGAAAGCGGCGACCCTCAAACCTTCACGGTCAAGCGCCTGGGCGAGCCAGCGCTTAAAGGGGCTTCTCCCCAAGAAATGAGCGCCTTCCTTCAAGAAGTAGAAAAAGTGCGTGGTGAATTGAGCGCCCTTACTGCTGTTATGGGCGAAACCAAAACCCGCCTTGAAGCCATCAAGGCAGTGCTCAAGACAACGCCAGAAGCAGCTCCAGCCTTATACAAAAAGGCCCATGATCTCTTGATTCATCTAGCTGAGATGGAACTGGCCATAAACGGTTCTGAATTACACGATGCTATGGGCGAACCTACTGTTCAGTCCATTTCGTCTCGATTCTCCAAGATCGTCATGGGCACTCGCATGTCCACCTATGGGCCAACTCCCAACCTTATTCGCAGTTATGAAATTGCCAAAAAGGGCATTGAAGAGCAAAAGGCCAAGTTGGGGGATATTGTGAACAAAGACCTGCCTACCTTGGAAAAACAATTGGATGAGGTTGGCGCTCCCTGGACTCCAGGGCGCGGCCTCAAATAAAAGATTGGAAGAAAAGACCAATCTCATTGAACAAACGCCTAACCAGGCCTCCCATTGGTCCAAGCCAATGGGAGGCCTTTTTTTGTGAGTCAAGATAGAGCGACAGGGCAGGCGTCAGTTGTAGTAAAAGAATGTTAAAATTGGACGGATTCCGGGATAATAACGCCGGATTGGCCACATTCTATGTGTGGAAGATTTACCGCCATTTTTCCAATCGGCCGGAAATCGCCCACAACCCCGAAACGGTCGTCCCCCGCGAGAAATGGCGAACCCTGCCGTCGCTTTCGGGGGCGGCTTTTTCAAAAAAAACAAATAAAAATAGCGTGGATTGCGCTTTTTTTCCAAGATATTGTCATGAAGGCTTTTCATCCCTAGGTGATTTGAGATATAGTAAATGGATCTTTGATTCTTGTTTTCAGCCATTTGGAGTCGAAAGGGATAGAAACACATGACATCGAACCACGATGAGACGGAAACCGGGAAGGAAGCGTCCCAGAAGGGCGGACATTCGGTCCTCGTTTGGACAGAAGCCATTGCCAATGACGACAGCGACACTTTAGGCGCATATCTCAATAAAACCGGAGATGTGGGCGCTTTGGACTCCAGTGGCAAGACGTTGCTAATGCATGCAATAGAACAATCGGCTTCCAGTTGTGTAGACCTTATTTTATCAAAAGGCGTTGACATCGATGCGCGAGATAATAAAAATACAACGGCCCTCATGTATGCAGCAAGGGAAGGTCGCGAAGATTTCATAGATCTTCTCCTTCAAAATGACGCCTCGATTGATCTCAAGGACCATGTGGGAATGACGGCCTTAATGTGGGCCGCTCTTGCCAATCGAGAATCGGCAGCCCTGCACTTAATGAACCGAAACGCCCGCATAGATATACGCAATCGAGATCAGGCGACAGCGCTAATGTTCGCATCAAGAAACGGTTTGAGTCGAATGGCTACTGCTTGCATGAATTCTGGAGCCCCTGTTATTGATCGAGATAAATGGGGCATGACGCCCTTGATGTGGGCCGTTGGAGGCGGACATGCAGAGGTTGCCCAGCAGCTATTAGACAACGGCGCCGACGCCAACGCGGTGAATCAGCGTGGTTGGTCCGTTCTTATGTGGTGCTTAAAAGAGTACAACAAAAATGGCGGCGATTATGAAAGCTGCGCCCGACTTTTATTGAATTATGGCGCCAATCCCTTGAAACAAACCGGAGACCACACTACATGCGCCATTCTTGCCGCCCGCACTGGAAATACGGATCTTGTCTCCATGCTCCACGAATGGAAGGCCAATTTTCACGATATGGACGCCCACTGTATGACGCCCCTCCTTTGGGCCGCCTGTAAAGGCGACTCCCTCATGATTCGCAAGTTGCTTAAGTTAGACTGCAACATCTCAGTTCGCAACGACATGGGTATGACAGCCCTCATGTTGGCCATTCGCGGCGGTCACACCAAAGCTGCGGCTTTGCTCATTGGTCGCGGCGTTAGAGTGTCTGATAAGGACGGGTCAGGTCGCACTGCCTTAATGTGGGCCTCCCGAGGCGGATATCGCGAGGCTATATCAACCCTCCTGAGCATGGGCGCCGATGTAGAAGAATGCGATGATATGGGTTGGACCGCTTTAAGCCATCTTCTTCTCCGTAATTCTCTGGATGAATCGAGGACAGCCTACCTGGAACAAGAGCTTGAGGACCTGAACCGGGAGGCGTTGGAAGAACTTATTCATTTGTTCCTGGAATATGAAGCCGACCTGAACCATCGGGATCGGGAAGGAAAAACGGTTCTGGCAGAAGTAGCCGGAAGAGGCTTAAAAGACAAAGTTAATGTGCTCCTGGACAATGGCGCTGATTTGCACAAAAGGGATGAAGCTGGCTGGTCTCCGTTAACCTGGGCCGCCCACGGCGGGCATGTGGATGTTATGAACACTCTGCTTGAGCGCGGCGCTGATCCCTATGAGAAAGATGATCGAGGACAATCCCTCCTTAACATTGTCATTCAAAGCGGCCAATTGGATTCAGCTTCTTTCCTTCTCGATGGCGACATGGACCCCAACGCCATGGACGACAATGGCTGGGTTCCCATTATGTGGGCTGCGGCTCGCGGTAATTGGGACGCTGTATCTCTTCTTTTGGAGAGAGGAGGCGAGGTGGATCGCAGCAATGACGGCGGCAACACGCCGCTTATGATCGCCGCAATGCGAGGGGACATGAACATGGTCCGACTCCTGTTCGAACATGACGCGGACCTCAATCTAAAAGATGAACAGGGCAAAACAGCCATGATGTACGCGGCCTTCAACGGTCGCGCCGATGTCGTGAAACTGTTTATTGATCGGGGCGCCGATTTAAACGCTGTGGAAAAAACCGGCTCAACTGCGCTCATTATTGCCGCTGGTCAAGATCGTATTGGAATTATTAATGACCTCGCCAGCGCTGGGGCCGACTTAAATATAAAAGACGGCAAGGGAAGAACCGCATTAACCCTGGCCGCCAGCCGCTCCCGTCTTCCCACGCTCTTCACATTGCTTTCTTGGGATTTGTCTGTTGACGAACCGGATGGTCAGGGATGGACAGCCCTGATGTGGGCTACAAGCAAGGGGGATGTTCCTGGCGTCATTTTACTACTTGATCACGACGCCGATATCCATTTTAAAAACGATGAAGCGGAGTCTCCACTGGGGTTTGCTCAAAACCTGAAGGACCATACCATTTTGAGGCTGTTTCGAGCTTGTGAAGACCGGAAACGCCTGCGATAATTTGCCGGTCAGGCTCTCAGCGTCCCTTAAAGCCTTCTACTTTAAAGGCCTGGGAGTGAGATTTTTCTCCTTAAGCCAGGCCTCATCCAAAACTTTGCTTGCGTAGCGGGAACCATGATCACAGAGCACCGTCACAATGTTTTTGTGGCAATTGCGATATTTCTTGGCCATTGTATAAGCTGCGTAGAGGTTTAAAGCCGCGCTTGTGCCCAGGAAAAGGCCGTCATGTTTGGCAATATGGAACAACATGTCCATCATATCCCGGTCCCTCACACGGAGAGCATCATCAACCTTTCCCTCCAATAGATTCATGGTCAGCCGCTTAATTCCAATGCCTTCCGTAATGCTGCTGCCTTCTCCTGTAAAAGCACCATGCTTAAAATAATCGTGGACGCCAGAGCCTTCGCAGTCCGCAGCCATGGTGAGTATGCTTTCGTCTTTTTCTTTCAAAAAACGACTTACGCCCCCCAGGGTGCCGCCAGTTCCCACGGCCGTAATAAAAATATCCACATCCTGGCCGAGCTGTTCCCATATTTCGGGGCCAGTTGTTCTGTAGTGCATCTGACCATTTGCCTGGTTTTCGAATTGATCGGCCCAAATGGCGCCTTCAATACCATCTGCAATCAAGCGAGCCTGGTGGTAGAAGTGGTTTATGTCAGAAAAGGGACAGGCCTTCAGAATGCGCAATTCAGCGCCTAGCGCCTTTAATACCTGATACTTTTCCGCTGCCTGGTTATCTGGCATGACAATGACCGTTTTATAGCCGCGTTCAGCCGCAAGGGTTGCCAGACCAATGCCGGTATTCCCGGCTGTTCCCTCAACAATGGTTCCCCCAGGCGCCAATTTGCCTTTGCGCTCAAGAGAGAGAATAATACCTTTCGCCGCCCTATCCTTTACACTGCCGCCCGGATTAAGGAATTCGGCTTTTCCGTAAATTTCGCAGCCCGTCATCTCCGAAAGGGATTGAATACGAATCAGGGGCGTATTTCCAACCGCATCCCAAACTCTACCAGCTCTCTCCATTACCAATCCCTCCAAGTACAGGTTAGGCTTATTTTACTTGAAGAATCCCTGGTTGGAAAGAACAATAACTTATTTCAGATTAAGGATAAACGGAGAAAGGTCGCATCGTCTCGCTCAACCCAGTCGAAATCCTTTTTAAGCGTCTCAAAGA
>JBNKOV010000320.1:0-6173 GCA_050294955.1 Holophagae bacterium | reverse complement strand
GATATGGGGGAAGAAAAATGTGCCGCCCATTTCCGAGAGGCCTGCAACTGTATCTCCCATAACCACTTGCCAATCGTGGGCGAGGTGGAATTCGGATTGGCAATTGAGAGGACCGGTGCTCTTGATAACCAGGTAACCCGTGAAATCCGCGCCAGCCAAAATGGGCGTGCGCGATGAGATGCGGCCCTGGGGTTGGAGGGTCAGTGGGGTCGAAGTCACCAGGTTGCCGTCGTTGGTGAAGGCGTCTAAAACCAGTTGGTTCTCCGTGGTTGCTCGGTTCGTGAGAGAGATGAGAGAGCCAGGGGTGACGTGGGGCAGGATGTTCACTACCGATCCGCCAGCCTGGGACTGTAATCCGCTCACCACATCGTCGAACTGTCCCCATCGCTGAGAGCTGACAAGGGGTTGATCCGAGGACCAGGTCAACCACTCAAATTCGGGTTTCCATCGGCTGCCAAACAGGTCTCGCGCCGCCATTTGGAGCTTGCCCCGGGGCGGGATGAGCTTGGTGATTTCGGTTTTGAAGGGGCCGGAGCCAAACCAGGCGGTGAAGACAACTCGCGCTTCGTTTTCGGTGGTGTTCAGCAGCTCCAACTCAACGCCGTTTCCACCTTCAGCCTGTGCGTTTAGGAACTCGCCGGAATACATGGCTTCGTGGTTGAGGCGAATGGCGGCCATTTTCTCCAGCTTCTCTCCAGAGAGTTGGAAAGAAGAGAGTTCGCGGTTGGACGCCAGCTCGATCCATGTGGCCTGCTGGAGGGTTTGGTCAGAAAAGTAATCGTTAAACATACCCTTGCTTTTCTGGCCTGGCTCCAGTTCGGTGAGTTTGTCGCTTACGGCGATGACCAGGCCGCTCTGGTTCATGGCTCTCAGTTCTATTTTAGCGGTTCCGTTGTAAGGGTTTAATACGGCGAGGCTGTCCCAGGCGTCTGGGGCTTCGGAGATGTGGGAGATGCGGAAGCGGAAGGGGAGTGCGTCTTCCTGCACAGGCAGGGTGATGCTGGCCTTGACGCTGGCGCCCATAACGCCGCCGGAATATTCCGGCTCCACGTTGAAGTTGTAGGTTCTTCCGGGATGAAGACCGCGAGCCAGGAACCGGGTGCTGGTGGTTTCACCCAGCAGGGTGTAGCCCGCAACCCCTTCAACTTCAGCGGATACAATGAATTTTTCCAGATCGGCGTTCTCAATAGACCCGGAGCGCCAGGTTAGCAGGGCCTGATCGGGCGTGAGCGCCTGGGTCTGCAATTGGGTGATGTCCGGTGTGGATTCCAGGGAGGTAACCATAATCACAGCGGTGGACTCGGAGGACGCGCCGTTGCCGTTAACTGCTGTACTCACAACGGTGTACTCGCCTTCTTTGTCAAATGCGTAGGTAATCTTGGTGTCGTTGGTGATCAGCTTCTCTACGCCAAAGTTCCAGGACACTCTCAAGGCGATGTTGTCGCCGAGCACCTGATTCACCAGGTCGAAGCTCTGGCCCACCTGAACCACTTCAGGCGCGAAAAGCCTTGTGTTCATAGTGGATTCATTCAGAAGACGCGCTATGGCAAAGTCGCCGGCAAAGGTGGTGGGCAAAAATTCAAACGGCCCGATGTCCACACCCGGGGAATGACATTCCGGTGCGGCAATTTTAGTAGCGGGCGCTGTCTCGGGCGAGCCAGGACCCCCTGGTTCCATGAGAGTTGAAAACGCAAGTATGTCAATCGCGTGAAGGGGGTAACTGTCGGTGTCTGGACAGCCCTCAGGACTATAGTTTACAAAAAAACGGGAGTCGCTTTGAGGGGAGTCGAACCCGAAAGCGTCGTAGGTGTCCACCTTCTCTATGTCTTCAAATAAAAAGCCACTCTCGCCCATGCGGTTGTTGGCTAAACCTCTATCCAGTGCAAAAGCAATACTTAAGGGCGTTTCTAGAGATGGCGGGCTATCGCCAGTTCCATTCATATCCGTGTCCACCCAATTGCTGGTGGGCACGCTGATTCTCAACCAGATGTCGTGTTCGCCCTGGATGCCGCGCACAAGCTGAACTGCGTACTCGGGAAGGTTCCCGGCCACCTTATAAAATTGGGGCGCGTGGCTGGTGAGCATGAGATCGATGGGCACATCGGACATGGCGTTGTGTTTGGCTTGTGTATAGACGCCGGTGGGGTCTACGATGGTTCTTGAAAGTACGGCGTTCCGGTCCAAGGAAACTCTAATATAAACGGGGTTCGTGGGACTCACGGGCTTGCCGTTGACCAGGGTGAATTCGTCGCCTGTGAACCGCATCTCGATCTGGCCGGGCACCTGGTCCGTCCCCAATCTATAGACATCCTCAATGCTGGTGTACAATTCGATATGGCCAAAGCTGAAAAATGCCTGGCAGGCCAGCAAGCAGAATAGGGTAAATTTCATTGTGATCCTCCGGGTCAGCCCAGCGGGCTGCAAATGGGACGGCTAGTCCGTCGTTGTCGTATTGTTTATAGCTGTTAGAGGCCAGATAAATCCTCACGGGAATTCATACCGTTTTCTTACCTGATCACTACCCCATTAAATGCAGTGCTTTGCGCGACTTGTTCTTTTCCCCTTTTTCAGTACATGGGAAGGTATTGGGGATCGGGCAGAGGCTGACGAGCGCCTTGTTCCAGGGCTTTCAGGTAGGTGAGGAGCACCTTTTCGTCTGTGTCGCTCCAGCGTTCATTGGAGAGGATGCGGGCTTTTAGTTGAAGATCGTAAGCCTGCTGCCAGTGGCCCTCTTCATAGGCGATCAAGGAGGCGGTTGTATGGTAAAGCGGTTCTGATTTCCCCAGTTCGGTTACCTGGCTCATGAGCGCCTGGGCCTTTTTCATGTCTCCGGATCGCAGGGCGAGCAGGGCGTGGTAACAAATGGCGTCGCACTCCAGCGCGCTGTTTTTTCGTTCCCTAGCGAGGTCGGCCCCGTTCTGAAGCAGGCGGGCGGCTTTTTTCAGGTCGCCGCTGATTAGAGCGTTTACGCCCAACTGGTTGATGCACAGGTTTTCCAGGTAGAAATTGCCCAGATCTCGGGAAATGCCCAAGGCGTCTTGAAGGTAGGTCTCTGCTGTTTCGTGGTCCTTGCGCGCGCCAGCAATGAGGCCCAGGTTCAGCAGGGTAGACGCTTCGCTGTTGGGATTGCCCAGTTGCTTCCAAATAATGAGAGCGGCTTGATAATAGGGCTCCGCTGTTTCGTAGTCCTTCTTCAGGTTGGCGATATTGCCCAGATTGTTGAGGAGCGCGGCTTCGTTGGCGGTGTCGCCCAGAGACTTGACGATGGCAAGGGCTCGGTGGAACTCTTCCTCGGCGTCCTTCATGCGGCCCTGCATGGACCGCACGGTTCCCAGTTTGATGAGGGTCTGGGCTTCTACGAAACGGTTGCCCAGGCGGGGCAATTGGGTGAGGCTTTCGTTTAGCAGGTCCACTGCTTTTTCCGGCTCCCCCTTGCGGGCATAGGTGGTGGCGGCCTGGTTGCGGATGACGATGAGCCCGTGCAGGTGGTCCAGGTTGCGGTACAGGGTCATGGCGGTGTTGGTCCAGTTAATGGCCTGATCCCAGGCGCCTTGATCTGATGCCAGCAATCCCAGGTAGCGCAAGGCGTCGGCCTCCATTCTGGGGTTGCGGCTGAGGCGGGCCTGCTCCACCACCTGAGTCAGCAACAGGCGGCTCTCTTCCCATTCGCCCAAGAACCGCTTACAGCGGCCCATTTGGAACTTGGCCCAGATCTGGTCCGGGTCGTTGTCCAGGCAGACCTGAAAATGGTTGATGGCTTTTTGTATGTCGTCTTCTTCAAAGAAGGAGGTTCCCTTGGCGTAGGTCTCACCAATGAAGTTATCGTCCAGAAGGCCCGGTCCAGGGTTCCCGGGTTTCAGCCCGGCTTTGGCGGCCACGGCGTAGGCCATCTGCTCGGTGACGCCGGTCAGGGTGGGGCCGGATACGGTGTGGCTCAATTCAGCGCCATCGGGGCTAAGCATTTGGAAGGTAAGCTGATAGGCATCCTGCTCGAAAAAGACTTCGGTTCGAACCAGCCATGAGTAGTCGATCATAAGACGCAGCTTGTCCAGATCTTCCAGGGTGGGCAAGCCGTCCGTGAACCCGTGCCAATCGCCCGTGGCCTTTTTCAGGTCGGACATGGGGGCCAGGTCTGCGCTGGGGATATCGCTGAGCACACGGGCCACCATGTCGCGAAGTCCGGTTTCCACCCATTGCCGTTCCGGGTCGCCGGTATGGTTGATGAAGGGAAGCATGGCGATGGGCGCCGAGATGCTTTCTGGAGAAACCACTTTAATAGGCTGATCTTTCTTCCTGAACACAAAGGACATGAGTAGTGCGCCAATCAACACGGCCACCAGGATCAGCTTGGTGCTGGGCAGCCTGGACTTTCGGGTTACTGCGGGACCGGGTTCAGGGTGAACCGGGGCAGTTGCAGCAGGAGCGGAATCGGCTTCTATCTCCTGGGGCGTTTCTGTTGGCGCGGCCTGTATTGGGGCCTCATCATCTGTTGTTGCAGGCGTTTCCGCTGTTGCTGGCGGTTTGTCAAGCACGGTGGTGGGCTCAAAGACCCATTTATAGCCTTTTTTGTGTAGTGTTCTTATATAAGTACTGTTTCGAGCGCTGTCACCCAGTGTTCCACGCAACTCGGTGATCACCTTGGTCAGGGAATGATCCGTAACGGCCAGGCCGCCCCATAATTGTTCAAATAATTCGTCCCTGCTAATCACCCGATCCCGATGTTGAAGTAAATAATGAAGGACCTCTGCGTTTTTGGGTGTTAGTTCGTTCCGTTCCTGGCCAATGAGTTCGCGTGTCTCCGGGTCAAACGTCACCTCCCCAAACCGAAAACGTTCCATGTAATCCAACTCCAGAAAAATTAATTATTGTTATTAGGGACTGCCACAATTGAGCTTAAGTGAAGCGGTCGGCTGATAAGCCATGGATCGCCGCCCCGTGAATCAACGACCGTGAGTGAAAAGATCGGCCCCTATGCAAATCAGGTGCAATTTTCATTCCTTTATGGTATACGCAATGAACGGTCCATGCGTTTTGCTTGAGGGCGGGGAAATTTCAGGTTCAAGGGCCGCCCTCCTGGGATGTCTTCAACCTGCTTCTTTTCAACGTTTCGGGTTTGGTTGGGTTTAGTTCAGTTTGTAAACCACGTCCATGGAGATTCGCAAGCCCTCGTCGCTGAGGCCCGGGATATTGACGTCTCTTTCTGAGTATCCCAGGGTTGTCTGCCATTCGAAGGTGTTGGCAAAGGGGATGGAGGCGTTAATGTTGAAGGTCAACATATCGTCGGTTCTCAGGGGCGTGGTGAGGTTTGCTTCGTTAAACCGCTTGGTGTATTCGTTTTGACCCACCACGATTTCCGGTCCCAATCGGGCCTTGTTCCTGAAACGGTAACCCACGCCAAAGGAGACCCGGCGGCTCTCGTAGAAGCCGTAGTCGTTGGTAATGGAGAACTGGGGTTCTTGAACAATATCGCCTTCGATGTCCCATTGACGGGTGAGTTTCCTGTTAAAATAAGCCTTCACAATGACCACGTCGTCTTCAATTTCGGGCGCCAGATCGAAGGTGAAACTGCCCATGCCGATGGTCACGTTGTAATGGAGGCGGCGGTCGAACTCGTTTCGGAAGCCGGCGGAAATTCGGACCAATTCTGATTCGTCCCGTTTGTTGACGGTGGCGGCTTGATTGTTCCCTGGAATAAAGGCGTTTTTGAAATCGAAGGATTGCAGGCTGGCTTCCACAAACGGCCAGAACTGGGGTCTCACCTTGTGCAGGTAGTTAACCAAGAGGGTGGTTTCGGTTCTCTCCAGGTTGGAGAAGGACGAGGTGGCTTCACCTTCGTCGAATTCCACATCATAGACCTTGGGTTGGAATTTCAGGTGGCCTCGCGGGCTGGGCTGAAAGATGAGGTTCAGGTCCACGGTGAGCCGATCGCTGTAGACCCGTTCATCGATTTCCGAGTTGATGCGCTGTCTATCGCGGCGGTAGTTGACGCCTGTATCGAAGTAAGACTTCTTGAAAATGCCGTGGAGGCGGGATTCAAGGCCGTATTCGGAACCTCTTAAGTTGTCCAAATCCTGGTAGTAGACGTAGTTGTAGGTGGCGTTGTTCTTCCAGAAAAGGTTGGGGTTTATGCGCCACCAGGTGGACAGGCCTACCTCAGGGGAGATGGAAAAATC
>JBNKOV010000319.1:0-6200 GCA_050294955.1 Holophagae bacterium | reverse complement strand
AACTGCCCGTCGCCGAGAGGTTCCACGCGGTCTTCTTCCCCAATTGGGAAATGGCCGAATGCGCTGTGCGAACCATCAGTCAATCCGGTCTTCAACTCTCCATGATGCGGCTGAGCAATGCGGTGGAGACCCAGACCAATCTCACCCTTGCGGGAAAGGAGAAGCTGGTGGGTTATCTCAAGCAGTTCCTCAAGTTGCGCAAGGTGAACGAACAGGGCTGCATGCTGCTGTTGGGCTTTACGGGATCAAAAGCTCAGGTCCGTTTTAATCGGTCCAAAGCGCTGGATATTTGCAGAGCCAGTCGAGGCGTGCATGTATTCAAACCCCTTGGCAAGGCATGGAACAAAAACCGCTTCAAAGCGCCCTATCTGCGCAATACGCTCTGGGACATGGGTTATGCTGTGGATACCCTGGAGACCTGCGTGACCTGGGACAAAACGGCTAAAACCGTGGAAGGTTTGGAGGCCGCCTTAAGCGCCGCATTAATGCCCTTTGGCGGGAAGATTCACGTCTTCTCTCATCTCTCTCATTTCTACACCAGCGGTTGCAGCATCTACACAACCTATCTGTTTCGCCTGTCATCCAACCATGAAGATACTCTGAAGCACTGGCGCGCCTTGAAGGCGGCGGCGAGCGAGGTGATCGTGGCCAACGGCGGAACGATCAGTCATCAACACGGGGTAGGTGTGGATCACCGGCCCTGGCTCATCCACGAAAAATCTTCTTTGGGCCTTCAAACCATAAGCCGGGTGTGGGAGCACTTCGATTCCGATCACATCATGAATCCCGGGAAACTGGTTGACTGAGGAAAGACTATGACGGGACCATTCAATCGACAAGATTTAAAAATGTTATGCGAAAAACCCTGGGACATGATCGTTGTGGGCGGCGGCATTACCGGCGCGGGCGTTATGCGAGAGGCGGCGAGGTTGGGGTTGCGCGTGTTGCTGGTGGAGAAAAGGGACTTTGCCTGGGGCACCTCCAGCCGATCTTCAAAGCTGGTTCACGGCGGGTTGCGCTATTTGAAGGGCGCTCATTTTCTGCTCACCCGAGATTCGCTGGTAGAGCGAGAGCGGCTTTTGAAGGAGAGCCAGGAGTTGGTGACGCCGTTGTATTTTCTGGCGCCTACCTATACGGGCGAGAAGCCCGGGCGTTATACCCTGGCTTTGGGTTTGTCTCTATACGACATTATTGCTGGAGTTTGGGATCATAAGCGCTTCGCATTGCAGTCCTTTCAAAAAATGGCCCCTCATTTGAAAACGGATGGATTAAATGGCGGGTTTCGTTATAAAGACGCCCAAACCGACGACGCCCGTTTGGTGCTCCGCCTTATTTTTGAAGCGGAGACTGAAGGGGGCGCGGCTTTTAACTATATGAGCGCTGAGGCATTTGAGCGAGAGGACGGCGAAAACCGGCGGCTCTCCCTCAAGGATGAAATTACGGGAGAGACCTTTTCGGCCAGAACCAAGGTGGTGGTGAATGCCACGGGCATTTGGGCCGAGCGGTTGAGAAAGCCGGAAAAACCCTGTCTGAGGCCGCTCAGGGGAAGCCATATTGTCTTTCACGCGTCCCGTCTGCCCGCGTCTCAGGCCATCATGTTCCCACATCCAAGGGACAGAAGACCCATGTTTGTACTCCCCTGGGAGGGCGTTACCGTTTTTGGAACCACCGATATGGATCACAGAGAGGATATTGAACAGGAACCGGCCATTACCGAAGTCGAAACCCATTACCTCATGGAGGCGTTGCAAGCCAGGTTCCCGTCTCTCGATCTCAGTGTAAACGATATAATTTCAAGCTTTACAGGAATTCGTCCCATCATCAGCAAGGGCGATCCAAAAGATCCTTCCAAGGAAAGCCGGGATCATCAGATTTGGGACGAGGATGGATTGATCACCATTACCGGCGGCAAATTGACCACCTTTCGCAAGATGGCCTTCGATCTTCTGGCCAAAGCCAGTCACTACTTTCCAAACGGCTTGAAGCCCGATTCCAAACCGCCCGCCTTTAACCCCTGCGCTGGCGATTGGCCTCAGCTCACCCCAATAGCGGCGTCCCGGCTTCTGGGGCGGCACGGTGTTCTAGCCGCTGAATTAATGGAAGCGGCCCAAGAAGGGGAGTTGGAATCTGTGCCTGGGTCGAAGACGTTGTGGGCGGAGCTTCGCTGGGCGGCGAGACGGGAGAAAGTGGCGAAATTAGAAGATCTTATGCTCAGGCGGACTCGGCTGGGTCTCTTGATGGAAGGGGGCGGCGCTGCGTTGATGCCGCAAATTGAAGCGGTTTGCCGCGCCGAATTGGGTTGGAGCCGAGAGCATTGGGACGCACAGGTTGAGGCCTATCTGAAACTGTGGCGTCGGTGCTATTATCTCCCGCAATCCATGTGGCCGGAGGCTGTTAATGGCTGATCAGTTCCTGGCGATTGACAACGGGACACAGAGCCTGAGGGCGCTGGTTTTCGATCCCCAGGGCAAGATGATTGCCCGAGCGAGGGTTCCCTTTCTACCCTATTACGCGACACATCCGGGTTGGGCGGAGCAGGACGTTTCGGTTTATTGGAGCGCGCTTTGCAAAGGATGCCATGAAATCTGGGCCACGCCAGGAGTTCGCAAAGACGCCATCGCAAGCGTTTCGGTCACAACCCAACGGGGTACTGTGGTTAATCTGGACAGGCAAGGACGACCCCTTCGTCCCGCCATCACCTGGCTGGACCAGAGAACCACCGAGATTGAAAACCCCATCGGCGGGCTTTGGGGGTTGCTGTTTAAAATAGCTGGCGTTTCCCACACCGTAGCCGGTCTTCAGGCCAATGCGGAGATTAACTGGCTATGGAATCATCAACCCGATATTTGGAAGAACACCCACAAATTCGTGCTGTTGTCCGGTTACCTGAATTATAAGCTTACGGGCCACTTCAGCGACTCCATCGGCTCGCAAGTGGGGTATTTGCCCTTTGATTATAAGAAGTTGCGTTGGGCTGGACCTCGCGATTGGAAATGGGAGGCCCTGAAGATCAAGCCGGAAATGTTGGGCGAGCTGGCGCCGCCCGGCTCGGTATTGGGTTGCATAACCGATTTGGCTTCCCAGGAGACGGGCATCCCAAAAGGGCTGCCGGTGATTGCTGGCGCCGCAGATAAGGCCTGCGAGGTTTTGGGCGCGGGAAGTCTCACGCCTGAATTGGGTTGTCTGAGTTATGGCACCACCGCCACCATTACCACCATTACCCGAAAGTACATGGAGCCGATTCCCTTTATTCCCCCTTACCCGGCGGCGGTTCCCAACGCCTACAGCCCGGAATTTCAGATCTTTCGCGGGTATTGGATGGTGGAGTGGTTTAAACAGGAGTTTGGTCATCCCGAGCAGAACCAGGCCTTAATGGAGAAAGTGCAGGCGGAAACGCTGTTAGAAGAGCTGATTCACCCCGTGCCGCCCGGATGCGACGGGCTTTTGCTGCAACCCTATTGGACGCCGGGCGTTAAGATACCGGGTCCGGAAGCGCGGGGCGCGGTGATGGGCTTTACCGATGTCCATACGCGAGGGCATCTCTATCGCGCTATTTTGGAAGGCCTGGCCTTTGCCCTGCGCGAGGGCAAAGAGCGTTTGGAGCGACGAGGCGGGCGGGCTATGACCAGTCTTCGCGTGTCCGGCGGAGGCTCCCAAAGCGACACCGCGCTTCAAATTACCGCCGATGTTTTCGGGTTGCCCGCCATAAGGCCCCATGTTTACGAAACTTCGGGGCTGGGCGCCGCCATTATCCAAGCCGTTGGCATGGGTGTTTATCCCGATTATGAAACCGCCGTGAGTCAAATGACCCATGTGGGTCGAACCTTTGAACCCATTCCCGCCAATCGCGCGCTCTATAACCGGCTTTATAGGGAAGTCTACCTGAAGATGTACAGCCGCTTGAAGCCGCTTTACCGTAAATTAAGAGAGATCATGGGCTAACACGTCTTAGCTACGGTGGGTTGGGACTTAGAGGCGTACTTTTAATTCAATGGAAAAAAGCCGATGGTCCCTGGCAAAAATAAACCAACAACAGTATGGCCGCAATAGGTATTCGTCTGTTTTAGCTCGGGTTCTCTTGCAAAAAAGGTTCATTGGGGCGTCGAGAGACGCCCATAAACCCAACCCGGGCCAAGAAGCCCGGGTTGATGGTTTTTCCGGTTTACATTTTACGCAGGAAAACCGTGCGTTCCGTCTCGCTATAACCCCTTCTACCCCGGTCCAAAACCGACAGAGGCACAGGCGCGTTTTTCTCAACGCCCTTCAGAGCTTTACGAACATCATCAATGGAGCGAACGGGTTGATGATTGATTTGAGTAATGACCGAACCTGGAGCCAAGCCGCTTTCTTCGGCCAGGGACCCTGCCTTCACGTCCATAACAACCATGCCGCCATTGTCACGATCCAGGCCCAATTGAGAGCGCATAGAGCGGTCGAGAGGCGCCATGGACAGACCCAAATTCACTTCTTCGGGTTCGGCCTCTTTTTCAGCCTGGGGCGTGTCGGAGCTGAAATTGTTGCGATCTGCGAGAACCACCGTTTTGGTCGTTTCCTTGCCGCGAGACAACAAATGCAGTTTCACTTCTTCACCGGGCCGCATATTGGCGATGGTGGAGACCACGTCCAGATTGTCCTTAACCGTTTTGCCATTAATTTCAAGGATTACATCGTCCCGTTGAACCCCGGCCTTTTTAGCTGGGAAATCATCGTAGACAGCAGTCACAAGAGCGCCTCGCTCCAGGCCGTAGTACTCCAGAGCCTCTTCGGAAAGGGCGCCCACGCCAATGCCCAACGCGCCGCGTCGCACCCTGCCGTGTTCCTTGAGTTCGTCAATGCTGTGAGTGAACAGGTTGCTGGGGATGGCAAAACCATAGGTTTCCCCTTCAGAGAGGATCATGGTGTTGATGCCAATCACCTCGCCTTTCGTATTCAACAGGGGACCGCCCGAGTTGCCGAAGGTAATGTCCGCATCGGTTTGCAGGTAGGTTCCCAGGTCCAGGTTCCCCATGTTCATGTTCCTTCCGATGCCGGAAAGAATGCCGCGAGTTACGGTGAACCCCAGGCTCAGGGGATATCCCATGGCGAGAAGTTCGTCGCCAATTCTCATTTTGTCGCTATTGCCGATCTTCACATGGGGAAGATTCTCCCCGTCGATTTTCAGCAGAGCGATATCCAGACTGTCATCAATGCCAACCAGTTCCGCTTCGTAGCTTTTCGAATCGGTGAGCACCACCTTGACCTTGGTTGAGTCTGCAACCACGTGTCGATTGGTCACCACATAGCCGTCCGATGAAATAATGAATCCGGAACCTGAACCACGTGGCGCTCTGCGAGGCGCTCTTTGTTGGAACTGATTGAAAAAGTCGAAATTACCGTGTGGGTTGCTTACTGTCTCACCCACTGTTTCAATGTGAACGACGGCTCCTTGAACCCGTTCTACAAGATCGGCGTATCCGCCGGTTTGAGCCCAAGAGGTGAGGGCTCCAGCCAAAAGGAAAGAAATGAAAAGGTGTTTCATGTCAGTACTCCTAAAACTTTCATTTTCAAAATCCCGACATTCGGGCCAAGCGCGGCGCCGCACCGCGTTTGGGTCCCCCTTTGGTTATTTACTTATACGATCCTATCGAAAATTGTTTGCTAAATGAACCCCATTTTCTGAAATTTTTTTGGGGATTTTTATTTCTTTTCCGATCCGGTTCTTATTCATGCGGTAGGTGTTCTAGATCTAAACAAATCGAGTCGGCTTAGGGGTCCCGACTCAAAACCGTACTAGATCTAAAACCCTAACCCTAGCTCTTGATGACAATGTTAGCAAAACTGAGGAGTTGGTGCTTAGGGATCGGCTAGGGCGGCATCTAGTCGGTCTAAACGTGAGAAAAGACACATCACTTAAAGGCTTAGGGTTAGCGCGTCTCACCAGAGGGCTTGTCCGATGAACTCGACATCGTTGGAGCCGGCGTAGAGGTACTAGTCGGTGAAGTGGAAGCAGATCCACGAGGCGTTGGCTCGGGGTAGGTGAACAACACCAGATCCGGTGAGAGTCGGGGTCTCCGGGGCGGTGGCGGCGTGAAGGACGACGGTGTGGAGTCTTCTCGCCGCTGCTGCGCATTAATGATCGGATTAGTGTGGATTTTGGAGAGTGGGTTAGGTCACAGCCAACACGTGTGCTATGCCCCCAGCTACCTCCTATTCTTGTAGCG
>JBNKOV010000318.1:0-6211 GCA_050294955.1 Holophagae bacterium | reverse complement strand
ACCCCTTCGGGACTGGTTGAAGCAGGACGGTCCTAAATCGCTGCTGTATTTCTCCTGTGACATGGCCTCGTTTAGTCGAGATCTCAAGGATCTGGGCGACGCCTATGAATTGGATGGACCCATATTCGCCATGAACCTGAATCCGGGGACGCTTCGGCTGGAAACTATCTGCATTTTAAAGAGAAGGCTCTGATCCTTCCAAAATGGTCGATGCCAGAATACAGAGATTCAGTCTCAACAAGTTGTTGACTTTTCAATCAGCTTACGCGATGATTGGGGTGTGGACGCAAGGCGTCGCTACGCGCCTGGGAAGGAGGTTTCTCATGTGGGACTGGTTTATCACCATTCTTTTAATTTTGGGGGCTGTTTGTTACCTGGGTTTGCGTTTTTATCGCTCGCTTTCAAGTCGCAATGGGAGCAGTTGTTCGGGCTGTGATTCAGGCGGTGGAAGCAAGCGCAAAGATGAGGTTATGATTGTATGACATTGGACAAGTTGACTGTGGGCTGTTCTGCAGAAATTGTTAAAATTGATCCGTCAAACCCCAATCTTTCCAGGCTCTCCGAGCTGGGCGTGATTGCTGGTCAAAAGGTGAAATTGTTGAGAAAAGCGCCTCTTGGAGATCCGCTTCAAATTCGGATCATGAATTACGAGTTGTGTCTAAAGAAGCGGGACGCCGCCGGTATTATTGTGAATGCAGGCGAGGAGAAACAGACTGCATGAGCACTGCTGTTGCTGAGACGCGAAAAACCCGAACCATTGCTTTTATCGGAAACCCCAATACGGGAAAGTCTACGGTTTTTAACGCCCTGTGCGGCACCCGCCAGGTGGTGGGCAATTACCCCGGCGTGACCGTAGAGAAGAAAATAGGCCGTTTGGAAATAGACGGAGAGCAGGTGTCCATTGTGGACCTGCCCGGCGTGTACAGTTTAAATTCACTTTCACCAGACGAGGAAATTGCGGTTAAACTGCTCATGGGAGAAGTGAAGGACATGCCCGGTCCCGACCTGGTTCTCTTTGTGCTGGACGCCACCAATATTAAACGCAATTTGCTGTTGTTTTCTCAAGTGATTGAGGTGGGCTTGCCGGTCGTTGTGGCGCTCACCATGACGGATCTTCTCGAAAGAGAAGGCGTCAAGTTGAATGTGCAGGCTTTGGAGGAGCGTCTGGGCGTTCCGGTGATCCCTGTGGTGGGGCGCGAAAAAACGGCGCTCAGCAAACTGCGGGCGGCGCTGGTTCATGAATCAGCAGATCGTCCTCCCGAAAGGATGCCTCTGGCCTATCCCTCATCTCTTGAAAAGGCTGTTGCAGATTTAAAAGATGGTCTGGCGCCTGGCGATCAGTTGAGCGTGTTCGAGATCCGCAATCTGCTGATGGACAGGGGCGGTCGGGCCGACGGTCTGGGTCCCGGCCTGGCCGAAGCGGTTGAAACAGCGCGGTTGAGCATTGAAAAGGATCACTGGATCAGTGTGTCTGAGGAGGCGAGTCTTCGCTATTCCTGGGCCGATTCGGTGGTGGCTCAGGTTGAAGAGCGGATTCCCACCAGAATCCGATTCAGCAGCCGGATTGACCGCATCTTAATTCATCGCGGCTATGGCCTGTTTTTCTTTGCGCTTATTATGTTTCTGGTGTTTCAGTCCATCTACACCTGGGCTGTGCCCTTCATGGACATGATCGACGGGGCCATGGGCGCCATCAGCGGTTTTGCCGGGGAAAAGCTGGCAGGCGCGCCGGTTCTTGCCTCGTTGGTTACTGACGGCGTCATTGGCGGGGTTGGGGCCGTGGTTATCTTTCTTCCCCAGATCCTTATCCTGTTTATTTTCGTGGCGATTCTGGAAGACAGCGGCTACCTGGCCAGGGCCGCGTTTTTGATGGATAAACTGGTTTCCTGGACGGGTTTGAACGGCAGGGCCTTCATTCCCATGTTGTCGGGTTTCGCCTGCGCAGTTCCGGCAATTATGGCCACCCGGGTCATGCCGGATCCAAAGGCGCGACTGGCCACCATTTTGGTGACGCCGCTGGTGTCCTGTTCGGCGCGATTGCCGGTGTATCTGCTTTTAATCAGCGCCTTTATCGAACCTCATTTTGGCGCGGGCTGGGCGGCCTTTACGCTTTTCGCCATGCATGCCTTCGGCCTGTGTCTGGCCATGCCCATTGCTTGGATCCTCAATCGCAATGTCTTGAAAACGCCGGCCTTGCCCTTTGTGCTTGAAATGCCCGCCTACCGCATGCCCAAACTCTACAACGTGTTTTATCGGGCAAGTCGCGCGGGTCGGAAGTTTCTGGTTCAGGCAGGCACCATCATTTTTGCCTGTTCCATCCTCATCTGGGCGCTGAGTTACTTTCCCCGCGCCCCAGAAACCGAGGCCGCCATTGTTGAAAGTTACGCGGCTCAGATCGAAGCGGCTGAGCCCGAGGCAAAGGAAGCTCTTGAAGCCGAGGTCGAGCAGAAGATTGCAGGCGCTCACCTGGAGAACAGTTACCTGGGCAAGGCGGGCAAATTCATCGAGCCCGTTTTTGCGCCCCTGGGATTTGATTGGAAGATCTCGGTTGGCATTCTTGGCGCCTTTCCCGCTCGGGAAGTGATCATCTCCACCCTGGGCATTATCTACAATCTGGGCGAGGTGGACGAGGAAGACGGTGCGCTGAAAGACGCGCTGCAGCTTGAGACCCGGGAAGACGGGAGCAAGATGTTCACGCCCTTGACGGCCCTTAGTCTCATGATCTTCTTTGCCCTTTGCAGTCAGTGCATGAGCACCCTTGCTACGGTGAAGCGTGAGCTGAATAGCTGGAAATGGACGGGTTTCATGTTTGTCTATATGACTGGACTGGCCTATGTCTTTTCATTGTTGGTCTATCAGGGCGGGCGTTTGCTGGGCTGGTCCTGATCTTGTCTTCTAGCCTATCTGTGTCCCCTGGATGGGGCTTTCCCTTTCAAGGCCATGGGTTTAATTCTGAATGTTTCTTCAGTTTTTTCAGTCCTTCATTGACAACCCCGCTGTCTGGGGCTATGCTTTGCCCAGGATTCAACGCCGTGGCGCTTGCCAGAAATAAAGGGAGAGAGACATGATGAAAATACCTTCCATGCTTTTGAAGAGAATGTACACGTTTGGCACATTAAAGAACGACTCGGAGGGCGTGCGCTTCAGCTTGAAGAATCGTCTTCAGGACGCGACGCTGCTGAGCGTTTATCAGGTGGCTATAGACTCGGAAGACGTATCACTGGATCGAGTAACCATCCAGATGGAAGACGGTTCCAGGATCATGCCGGATAAGATTTCTCCCGAGACGCCCATCGACTTTCCTCTGCGCAAGGTGATCCACCTGCGGATTGGCGGTCTGAAACTGGATCCGGGCAAGCATTCCATTACCCTGGGTTTTGACTCCAGTTTCGGCAAGCTGTCGTTTACGGCCAAGGACGCGCTGTCGGATAAGAAATCGGATCGGGTGTCGGTTCCCTACGACAAGGAAAACGACTACAGCCGAAAGGCCATTCAGGATCGCCTGGATTTTGTGCAGAAATTTTCGGGAAAGAAGTTGGTCCATGTACCTCAATTTTCGTTTGATGCGGAAGCGCTGTCCGGAAATATCGAGGGCTTTTCGGGTGTGGCTCAGGTGCCTATCGGCTTCGCGGGACCGATCATGGTTGACGGGGAGCATGCAAAGGGCGAGTTCATCGTGCCCCTTGCGACTACGGAAGGCACTCTGGTGGCCTCCTACGGTCGGGGCATGAAGGTATTGAATCTGTCTGGCGGGGTGAAATGCACGGTTCAGGCGGATCGCATGCAGAGAGCGCCTGTGTTTATTTTCGACAGCGCCCGAGAAGCGAGAGCCTTTAAAACCTGGGTATTGGATAATATGGAGCCCATCGCGGAAGCGGCAGAGGCTACTTCTTCCGTCGCCAAATTGCAGTATATCGACATCTACCTTGCCAGCAAGTTCGCCTATCTGCGGTTCAATTACTCAACGGGCGACGCGGCGGGTCAGAACATGGTGGGCAGAGCTACCTTTGCGGCTTGTTGTTGGATTAGCGAACACAACGACACCATCAAGAAATTCTATCTGGAATCCAATCTGGCTACGGACAAGAAGCATTCCCAGATTAACATCATGAGAACGCGGGGCAAGCGGGTTACAGCCGAGGCCACCATCAAGCGAGACGTGCTCATCAATCACATGCGCACCGAACCGGAAAGCCTTCACGGCCATTCTCTGATCGCCAATGTGGGCTCGTTCCTGTCGGGCGCCAACAACAACGGGTGTCATTCCCCCAACGGCATTACGGCCATGTTCATCGCCACCGGTCAGGATGTGGCCAACGTTTCCGAGAGTTGCGCGGGCATTCTGTACTCGGAGCTCACCCCGGATAATGATCTCTACATTTCGCTCACCATTCCCTCCCTCATCGTTGCCACCTACGGCGGCGGCACGGGATTGGCCACTCAGCGGGAATGTTTGGAAGTGATGGACTGCTACGGCAGGGACAAGGCGAAAAAGCTGGCCGAAATTGTTGCGGCTGTTGCACTTGCCGGCGAAGTTTCCCTGGGTTCCGCCATCTCGTCTCTGGATTGGGTTTCCAGTCATGAGGCCTATGGCCGAAACCGCTGAGTCTGTTTTCCCTATATTTTATTACCATGGATGGATGCCCAAAGGGTAGAATGGCCTGTTGGCTATTCTACTCTTGAGGGAGCTGTATGAGCGCGCCGGTGGAAAAACCTCAATTTGAAATCCTTGTGGAGAAACCCGTTCCGGGTTTGGTGCGCCGCTTTCTTACCACTACTCGGCATTTGCTGGGCCTTGTAATGGGAGGTCTTGCCGCCTATGTGGCGGGCAGGAAGAATCTACCTAAACCCTTTACCGGGTTTCTGTTTGTGAAGGTTCTGGTCTTTTTTGTCAGGCCCTTTCTGAACAAGGAATTGAGGAATTCCGTCTTTCCCGTTCAGCTCAGACGCCGTTTGGAGATTCTTGGTCCCACCTACATTAAACTCGGCCAGGTGCTTAGCCTTCGCGAAGACATCCTGCCCCGCGCCATTACTTCGGAATTGAAGAACCTGCTCAGCGACCTGCCCGCCGTTCCCTTTCCCCGTTTCAAGGAGCTGTTGAGCGAGGGTTTGGGGAAACCCGCCGATTCTGTGTTCTCCTGGATTAGCGAGACGCCGGTGGGCTCCGCCTCCATTGCCCAAACCCATCGAGCCACCACCATTGAAGGTGACCGCGTTATCCTAAAATTGGTAAAGCCAGGCATTAAGAAAACATTGCAAAGAGATTCCAGGCTGATTGGCTACCTGGGTTTCTGGCTGAACATCTTCATTCCCCAATACCAGCCCAAAAAGGTGATGGCGGAATTTACCGACTACACCCTGCGCGAGGCGGACCTGCGGTTGGAGGCCGACAACGCGGAGACCTTCTCGGCCAATTTCAAGGATATGGACGATATCCGGTTTCCCCGCATCTACCGCAAGTACAGTTCGGAGACGGTGTTATGCATGGAATTCTTCGACGGCATACGGCCCGACTCGCCCAAGGCGCAGGAGTTGTCTGAGCGGGATCGCTCCCATCTGTTGGACAGCGGGGCCGGCGCGATCATCCGCATGTTGTACAAGGACGGGTTCTTCCATGCGGATCTTCACCCGGGCAACCTCTTGATTCTTGAGGGGCGTTACTGCGGGTTTATCGATCTCGGCATGGTGGGTCGGTTCCACGATTCTCTGAGACGCACGCTGTTGTATTACTACTATTGTCTGGTTATTGGCGATTCGGAGAATGCTGCGCGGTACCTGGCTACGGTGGCGGAACCAGCGCCAGGCAGCGATCCCGAAGCCTTCAGACGAGCGGTTGAGGATATTTCCCGGCGCTGGCATCGCATGGCCAATTTCGATGAGTTCTCACTGGGGCAGCTCATTATGGAGTCGGTTTCCATGGGCGGCAAGTACAATATGTATTTCCCCATGGAGATGGTGCTCATGGTGAAGGCCCTGGTTACCTTTGAAGGTGTGGGTCAGATTTTGAAACCCGGGTTCGACGTGGCGGATTTGTCCAAAACCCATATAAGCAAGCTGTTTGTGGGCCAATTTAATCCCATTGCCCTGTTTAAGGAGAGCCTGCGGGGCGCTCCTGAGGTGGTGGACGCTTTGGTTAAGGCGCCTCTGTTGGTCACCAAGGGGTTGCGCTACCTGGAAAAGGCGACTCAGCAACAACCGGAGAATCCTTTGT